>NZ_JBIMSN010000056.1:0-95371 GCF_043944905.1 Antrihabitans spumae | reverse complement strand
ACGCGGCTCCGCCGCGTGCTGACGCCGACGCCAACAGTTCCATTCACGTAGCAGACTCACGAGCGGCGGAGTCGCCTACGAAAAAACCCGCCGAGGCGGTTGGCCTCGGCGGGTTTTTTCGTAGATCGAATCAGGGTGTTATGCGCCCTGGATGTTGACGGTGTCGCCGTTGCGCACGTTGTCGAAGAACCACTTCGCGTTCTCGGTGCTCAGGTTGATGCAGCCGTGGCTGACGTTCGAGTTGCCCTGCGAACCGGTCGACCACGGTGCGGCGTGGACGAAGATGCCACCCCAGGTCACTCGCGTGGCGTATTCGACATCGAGCTTGTAACCCTCTGGAGCAGTGATCGGCACGCCGTAGGTGGAGGAGTCCATGACCATCTCGCTGAACTTCTCCAGCACCTTGAACGAACCGTTCGGGCTCTCGTGGCCCGGCTTGCCGTAGGACGCGGGGAACGTCTTGACGACGTCGCCGCCGATCTTCACGACGAACTCGTGAGTCGAAGCATCGCCGACGCTCGTGAAGTCGTCACTCACGCGGAAGGCCGAGGTGGTTCCGGCAACGTTGACCGTCACCGCGGTGTTGCGGGGCCAGTACTCGTCCGGGTTCCACTGCACGTGGGTGTCGTTGATCCACTCGAAGCTGCCTGGCACGTTGGCCGACGGCGAGATGACGATCGAGTTCTCGGCTGCGGTGCGGTCGATGATCGGCGTCTTGTACGTGATGTCGATCGAGCGCTTGCCGCCGACGATTGCACCGTTGCCCGGCGTGATCGTCGGATTGAGGCTGCCGGGCACCGAGAACGGCTGCGGGGCCATTCCTGGAGGCGCCGCGGGGATGATTGCGGGAACTCCTGGGATGTCGGGCCCACCAGGCCAGAGCGGTTCGGCCTGCACCGGCGCGACCATCGCGAGTCCGGTCGCCGCAGCGCCGGCAACGGCGAGCGTGACGCGAAGTCCCCAGCGGACTGACTTTTGCGACGATTCAACCGTGCGCGCTGTCGTGTTGCTCATACCTTTTTCTGCCATCTCTTCCCTCGTTCGCACGCAGAAGCGAGCCAAAAATCTTCGTTTTCGGGTCCCGACCCTTGCCTGTGACGCCATCGAAATCGTGATGAACTTGTCACCTGCCACTGCCATTAACATACATAGTTACAGCAGAGGCCAATCGCATCGGCTTATTGCATGGGGCAATTGGTGCCAATGTGATTGGAGTAACGCTATGGGGCGGTTTCTGCGTCGAAGCTCTCAGTTGCGTCGAAGCCGAGAGTACCGGCCGATTCGTTGCGATGTTGTGCGGCATGGCAATCGGAGAAATGCGCGCAATGTCGTACTTCTTGTGACGCTTTCCGCCGGATTCTGCCAGCGTGGTCATTCCAACCAACTCCGTCATTCCAAACGGAAACCGACCTTCAACGTGACCTGAGTGTGCGCAACTTTCCCATCGACTATGTGGCCGCGTGTCTCGACAACCTCGAACCACTCGAGGTTGCGGACAGTCGCACTTGCCCTCGCGATCGCGTTGGCTATGGCGGCATCGGAACCGTCTTTCGACGATCCGACGATTTCCGTCACGCGATAGACGTGCTCACTCATGATCCGCTCCGATCGATGGCTTCCCTGGTGCGTACTCGGACGTGTTCGCTTCGTATTGTCGCGCCTTGTCGTTGTCGCGGGATGGCGAACGGGCGAGCCGAGTGACGGCTCAGCGCGTCGAGAAGACCCCGACCGGGGTTGCGACGCAGGCAACGCCCGAGAGCGCGTTCCAGGCGATCGCGGCCGACCCCGCGCAGACGACGCCTTGATCGACATCGGCAACAAGTGCGTTGGATCCCGTTCCCGCAATTGCGAGCGACAGCGACCCCCGCTCGACCGACACGATCGCGACGCTCCCCGGCCCAAGCCCGAGAGCTGCCGGCACACCCCCTGTGCCCTCGCTGGCGCCCACGCCGCCGGAAACGCCGACACCGAGCGCCGAAGCGCCACCGATCGATTTGGCATACCCGATGCCACCGAGACCGTAGGCCGCTGCGGTGCCACGATCCTCCACGGCAGAACCACACGCCGCGGCAGGTTCGACGACCGTCATCTGCTGACCGCTGGTCGAGACACACTGCACCGCCTCTGCATTGGCGACGGCAGGACTGAGAAGAACAGAGCCGAGTGCACCGGCGCCACAGACAACAAGACCAACGAACTTCATGTGCGAACCTCCCCGACGGACGTACGAGCGGTCGCAAGCTTACCCACGCCAGGCGTCGCCGACGGCACCGTTCGGTATCGGAAGGTGAACACTCCGAACATTGTGGCCGGAGTTACCGGTGCGCTCCGGATCACACTCGGCCGCAGCAGGTTTCGCTACGATGGCGAAAGGGCACTCAGACCGAGAACGGGCCGCGAAGCATGACGTGGCAACCCAACACGATGTCGCGAGGTGCCGGACAATGTCGAGAACTCACTCTGCAGCAGGAGACGACGCGCTCGCTGGCGTTGCCGCCAAACACGGACTGTCCATCTCGAGCGTCGAAGCGCTGTTGGTCGCCCTGCAGCGTGGCCGAGGGACGATGGCTCAGTTCACGGTGGCCGAACTCGGCGGTCGAGGGCAGTGGATGCGCGGTGGCATGACTATGGTGAGCGACCTCTTCGACAACGCCTTGAAAGCCAGAGTCGACGCCGTCTGCACCGAACTGTCCGATCTGCTTGCCTCCGGTGCTCTCGGCACGGTGACCTCGCATTCGATGCAGTCGTCGGGTGACTGGTGGCCCGCGGAGTTGGGGGTCCCGTCGTCGTCGGGCTCACAGAACAGCACCAGATACGCCTACTTTCCGGGAACGCGACGACTCGCCATTCATGCCGGTGCGGGCGTCGAGGTGTACGACACCGGCGACCACACGATCAGCGGTGTTTCGCAACAGCAAAGCAGTGGATCGGGCCGACTCGAATTTCGCAGTCAGCACGGCACCTTCGACGTCGCAAGCCTGAGCCGGGTCGGTGCTGCCTCTGAGTCCGAGTCCGAGTCCGACGAGCGAGTCGATCGGGAAGCACCGGCACCAACCCCGACTCCAGCAGCCGCGCCGGCACCGCCGCCAGCGGCGTCGTCCTCGGACGCGGAGTCGGTAGTCGCCGCGATCGAAGCCCTCGCCCGGCTACGGGAGCAGGGGCTTCTCACCGACGACGAGTTCCAGTCGAAGAAGACCGAACTGCTGTCGCGCCTCTGAGGATCGGTCGGACGATGGCTTTGCGCGGCGTCAGGGGTTCCCTGCCTCCGCTGGATGGCGTCGGCGGCACCCTCACGCCGCGTCGACTGTCCTACTCCCCGGCGAGCACGTCCGCGAAGTCGTATCGCACGGGAACTTCGAGTTGGTCGTAGGTGCAGGACAGCGGATCTCGATCGTCGCGCCACCGCAGGAACCGAGCGGCGTGCCGCAGGCGGTTGCCTTCCATTTGGTCGTAGGCGATCTCGATGACCCGCTCGGGACGCAACGGCACCCACGTGCGGTCGGCGCCGGATTTCCAGCGATTGGTATCGCCATCGGAGACGACGTCGTCACCGACGCGCAGCGGCTGTAGCTCGGCGAGCAGTTGTTTGCGACGGACCTCCGTGAAGGCCGAAGCGCCGCCGATCATTTCGAGCTTGTCGCCGTCGTAGAGGCCGAGGAGCAGCGAACCGATGCCGGGCACACTCTTGTGTGGTCGATAGCCGACCAGCACGCAGTCGGCGGTCCGCGCATGTTTGACCTTGATCATCTCGCGCTTGTCGGGGACGTAGACGCCGTCGAGCTTCTTGGCTATGACACCGTCCAGCCCTGCGCCCTCGAAGGATTCGAACCAACTCTCGGCCGTCGCAGCGTCCTCGGTTGCGGACGTGACATGGCAGGACCCGCCACCCGCAACGACCTCGAGCAGTTTCCCGCGCCGAACACTCAGCGGTTGCCCGGTGTAGTCGGTGTCGTCGAGTGCGAGCAGATCGAACGCGACGAACTGCGACGGCGTCTCGGTCGCGAGTAGTCGAACGCGACTGTCGGCCGGGTGGATCCGCTCCGACAATGCCTCCCAGTCGAGCCGCGTCCGACCGTCGATCTCGCGCGGCACGACCAACTCACCGTCGACGATGCATCGCATCGGCAGTTCCTCACGCGCCGCGTCGACCAGCTCCGGGAAGTAGCGCGCTAGATCCTTGCCGTTTCGGGAGCAGATGAAAACCTCGTCACCGTCACGAAAGACGATGGCGCGGAAGCCGTCCCACTTCGGTTCGTACAACCACACGGACCCGCCGCTGTCCGGCTGAGCAGGTACAGCCTTGGCGGGTTTGGCGAGCATCGGCTTGAGCGGTGGCTTGATCGGAAGGCGCACTCGTCGATGATTGCACGCCGCCCCGACGCAAACGTCACTCTCGATCGGGCATGGCCTGCACAGCCCAGCCGTTGCCGTCGGGGTCGTTGAAGAAGACGAAGTCGCCCCACGGGAACCGCTGGATCTCGCTGACCTCGATCCCACGCTCCACCAGCTCGGCGCGAGCGGCATCGATGTCGGCGACGACAACCTGAAGGCCCTTGACCGAGCCCGGCTCCGAGTCGGTGATGCCCGTGCCGATCGAGATCGAGCACGCGGAACCCGGCGGGGTGAGCTGCACGAAGCGCATCTGCTCGTTGACCTGGTGATCGTGATCTGCGTTGAATCCAACCTGCTCGTAGAACGCCTTCGCCCGATCGACATCGGAGACTGGTACGGAGATGAGCTCGAGCTTGTAATCCATTGCGATACTCCCGATTCGAATGGTTGGTGGGTCGTCGCTGGCAATGTTATGACGTTGCACCGACAGCATTGGATCGAACGATCTTTCTTCGGGCGTAGATTGAATCGCTGTGGCAGGAGAACTTCCGCGTTTGAAGTCGCCGTCGGGCAGGTGGATCGTCCTTGCGACGGTGCTCGGCTCGTCGGTTGCCATGCTGGACGGCACCGTCGTGAACATCGCGCTGCCGAGGATCGGCGACGCGCTCGACGCCGACGTCGCAGGCCTGCAATGGACGCTCAGTGGCTACACCCTCACCCTCGCATCGTTCATTCTGCTCGGTGGTGCACTGGGCGATCGACTCGGCCGTCGCAAGGTATTCGTTTGGGGGACAATAGGTTTCGCCGTTGCGTCAGTGCTGTGCGGACTGGCCTGGAACATCGAAGTGCTGATCGCGGCGCGCGTGCTGCAGGGCATTGCCGGCGCGATGCTCACACCGGGCAGCCTCGCATTGATCTCCGCCTCGATCGATCCCCGTGATCGCGGCGCGGCGATCGGACTGTGGTCAGGGCTCGGCGGCGTCGCAGGCGCCATCGGTCCGCTGCTCGGCGGCTGGCTTGTCGAGGTTGCCAGTTGGCGCGCGGTATTCCTTATCAATGTGCCGCTCGCGGTAGCGGTGGTTCTCGTGTCGTTGCGACACGTTCCCGAGAGCAAAGATCCGAACCCACCGTTGCGGCTGGACGTCCTCGGGGCGTTCGTCGTCGCGCTCGGACTCGGCGCGCTCACCTACGGACTGATCGACGAGACCATCCTGCTGGCACTGCTCGGGCTGGTACTGCTCGGCGTGTTCGTTGTCATCGAAATGCGCAGCACACATCCACTTGTGCCGCCGTCGCTCTTCGCATCCCGAATCTTCACAGCTGCCAACCTCGTCACTTTCGCGGTGTACGCCGCGCTCGGTGGCGTCTTCTTCCTGCTACTGCTGCAACTGCAACTCGTCGCGGGCTACTCGCCGCTCGCCGCTGGCGTTTCGACCATCCCGATCACGATCCTGATGCTCGTCCTCTCTGCGCGGGCGGGCCGCTGGTCGCAGCGGTCGGGTCCACGTGTTCCGATGACACTGGGTCCGGTCCTCGCTGCGATCGGTCTGGTCCTGATGCTGCGGATCGGGCCGGACGCCGATTACCTGCTCGACGTGCTGCCTGGCGTCGTCGTATTCGGTCTCGGGCTGTCGGCACTCGTCGCGCCGCTGACCGGTGCCGTGCTCGGGTCGGTGCCGACCGCCGAATCCGGTATTGCCTCGGGTGTGAACAACGCCGTTGCCCGAACGAGTCAACTTCTCGCGGTGGCAGCACTGCCCGGCTTGGCCGGACTGTCCGGAAGCGCGTTCGCCGACCCGGAGCAGTTCGCCGACGGCTTCCGCGTCGCGATGTGGATCTGCGTCGGGCTGCTGCTCGGTGGCGGAGCCATTGCCGCGATCATGATCGGTAAACCAGAACGTGACGTAACCAGCGTCGACGAATCTGTTGACTGCAAGCCCCACTGTGCGATCGCCGGCCCTGCGGTCGCACCACGTGTGGCTGTAAACGAAGGAGCGAGATGACAACAACCGACCGATCCGAATCCGACACCACCGATTCGATCGACATCAAACCCCGCAGCCGCGACGTCACCGACGGACTGGAAAAGGCCGCAGCTCGGGGAATGCTGCGCGCGGTCGGGATGGGTGACGACGATTGGGTCAAATCCCAGATCGGCGTGGCGTCGTCGTGGAACGAGATAACGCCGTGCAACCTGTCGCTCGACAGACTCGCCAAGGCCTGCAAGGACGGTGTCTTCGCTGGCGGCGGCTTCCCGATGGAGTTCGGAACGATCTCGGTGTCCGACGGTATTTCGATGGGTCACGAGGGCATGCACTTCTCGTTGGTCTCGCGAGAGGTGATTGCCGACAGCGTCGAGACGGTGATGATGGCCGAGCGGCTGGATGGTTCGGTGCTGCTCGCGGGCTGTGACAAGTCGCTACCTGGAATGCTGATGGCTGCCGCGCGGCTCGACCTCGCGAGCGTCTTCCTCTACGCGGGTTCGATCCTGCCCGGCATTGCGAAGATGTCGGACGGCAGCGAGCGTGAAGTCACCATCATCGACGCCTTCGAGGCGGTCGGAGCATGTTCACGTGGGCTCATCTCGCGTGCCGACGTGGACGCGATCGAACGCGCTATCTGTCCTGGCGAAGGTGCCTGTGGTGGCATGTACACCGCGAACACCATGGCCAGCGCCGCCGAAGCGATGGGAATGTCGTTGCCTGGCAGTGCCGCTCCGCCCGCGACCGACCGTCGACGTGACGGATTTGCCCGCCGCAGTGGCCAAGCGGTCGTCGAATTGCTGAAGCGGGGCATCACCGCCCGCGACATCATGACGAAGGAGGCGTTCGAAAACGCGATCGCTGTCGTCATGGGGTTCGGCGGATCGACGAACGCGGTCCTGCATCTGCTGGCAATCGCGCACGAGGCCGAGGTGGAACTCACGTTGGAGGACTTCGCCCGAATCGGTGCGAAAGTTCCGCACCTCGCCGACGTGAAGCCGTTCGGCCGCCACGTCATGACAGACATCGACCGCATCGGTGGGGTGCCCGTCATCATGAAGTCGCTGCTCGACGCCGGACTGCTGCACGGTGATTGCCTCACCGTCACAGGCAAGACCGTTGCGGAGAATCTCGCCGAAATCGCGCCCCCCGATCCGGACGGCAAGGTGCTGCGTGCGCTGTCGTCGCCGATTCATCCGACCGGCGGCATCACGATCCTGCGCGGATCGCTTGCACCGGGCGGCGCCGTGGTGAAGTCTGCTGGCTTCGATTCCAGCGTTTTCACCGGCACAGCCCGGGTTTTCGATCGCGAACGGTCGGCGATGGATGCGCTGGAGGACGGCACAATCGCGGCTGGTGACGTAGTCGTCATCAGGTACGAAGGACCCAAGGGTGGACCGGGTATGCGGGAGATGCTCGCGATCACCGCTGCGATCAAGGGTGCCGGTCTCGGCAAGGACGTCCTGTTGCTGACCGATGGGCGCTTCTCGGGTGGCACGACCGGCCTGTGCGTCGGCCATGTCGCGCCGGAAGCTGTCGACGGTGGACCGATCGCGTTCGTCCGCGACGGTGACCGAATCGCGCTCGACGTCGCGACCGGAACCCTGGACATCCTGGTCGACGAGGCAGAGTTCGAAGCGCGCAAGCAAGGCTGGGAACCGCTGCCTCCGCGCTACACCCGCGGTGTGCTGGCGAAATACGCGAAGCTGGTCGGGTCCGCCTCGTTCGGCGCGGTCTGCGGATAGTCGCGAACGCAAATCGGGTGCGTTGCCTGGACTGAAGAAGTCCGGGCAACGCACCCGAGTGCGTTGTAAGTGAAGTGGATCAGATGGGTCGGAAACCCGCACCCGCGCCGCCGCGTGCGTTGGCGTCGTCGAGGATCGTGGTGATGTTCGTACCGACCTCGGGTCCGATGCACGGCACTGCGAGGTAGGCGTTGACCATCCCGACGAGGGTGGTTCCGATGACGACCGGACCGCCGGAGTCGCCTTCGATCACGCACATCTGGTTCCAGGTCTCGATCCGAGAATCGAAGATGTCGCCGTAGGAGAACCCGCAGGTGTTGCCCGTGGTGCGTCCTTCTTTGCAGACGATGCTGGGGAACTGCGCCGGGCCGCCGATGCCCGTGATCGTGACATTGCCGATCCGATTGACCGGGACGACCTTCGCACGGTCGAACTCGATGACCGCGTAGTCGAGATCTTCGTTCGAGTAGGCGAAGCGCCCGACGATGCCTGCGTCCGGGTTGTGCTCTGCTCTGACGAACGATCCCGCGCCACCGCAGTGGCCTGCGGTGATACCGACGAGCCTGCCGCCTGCGTCGTTACCGATCGTGGTCAAGCTGCACTCGTACATGTCGTCGATGATGATTCCCGAGCCCCCACCGAGAGTCACGTTGCCTGGTGCTGCAGTGGCACTTCCGGCGCTGAGAACGGTCGCGGCCGCTGCCAAACCGACAGCAATAGTGGCGATCTTTTTGAACATGTCCCTCCAGACGTCGAGGAGAACCATATCAATAGGATCGGTTTACCGGGTCGTCACAACTTTTCGCCGGTCGAACCCAACTCGGCCAGCGCAAGTCGGGCTTCCTCCAACTGCCGATTCAGGTCGGCAATACGGTTCGCTACGGCTTCGCGCGCAGTGGAGAGCATGGTGTCGATCGCATCGCGTGCCGCTGCGTCGTCGAGCTCGGCCATTGCGCGCTCGACCGCATCCGGACGAACGGGTGCCGCCTTACCGGGTGGCCTGCTTCCGTACGCGACGCTGACGGTCCACGAGTTGTCGAGGGTGCCGTGAATCGTGACGGTGACGCCGTCCTGCACCTTCTTGGGTCCACGTGCCGATCGCGTCGGAGTCTTCGCGGGAGTGGCTACCGGCGCGGGCGCTGCGGGGGTCGGGGCGAATCGTGGCGTCGTATCGACAGGTGCCTGCGGTCCAACCGGAGCTGTATCAACTTTTGCCGACCGGCGCCTGCTCACCGGCTTGGCGGGCGCTGCGGGAGCGTCTTCGGCGGCGGTTCGCCGGGTCATCCGCAGTTCGTCGGCTTCGAAAGGCAATTCGTCGTCGACGCCACGTGGGCGCACAGTCACCGTCGTGCCGCTGATCCGGACGACCTTTGCGGACGCCCCTGCTTCGAGACCTAGGCTCGGTGTCGGCTCGCGCAGGTAGACGGTTGCCCGCTCACCAGCTGAAATCGCAGCACCAAGGGTCGCAAGATCCTCCTGCGAGAGCGGCACATCTGCGGCTGATCGGCGACGCGGTGGCATCACAACCCCTTCTTCGGCACGGACTTGTCCTGGGACACCCTGGCACAGGGCACCGACACTCACGACCGCAGGCGACGTGTTGTACTTGCGTACGTATTGCGCGCCAGCACGCTTCGGCGAAACGGAGGATCGTGAGTACGACACCGGAGTGGTCGAAAGTCGTCGGCGCAGAGATCGCGGCCGATCTGCAAGGCGATGCGATTCATACGCTCGATCAGGTCGCTGCGCGGGTCGGTTCTAGTCCAGCGCGCATTTCTCGGTTGTGGATGGCACTCGGCTTCCCCGTCGATCCCGCAGCGGAAATGTTCACCGAGGCCGACGTATCCGCACTGAAGATCCTTGGTGGTCTCGTATCGGACGGCGTCATCGACAACAACACCCAGCTCTCGATTGCCCGGACCCTCGGGCATTCGACCGCGAGGCTCGCCGAATGGCAGGTCGACGTCGTCGCGGCACATATTCTTCAGTCCATTCCCACCGGCGCGGACGCTGCCGCCGATGTCGACGCGGTCCGCAAGGTTGTGCACAACGTCACCGACGCAACGGTTCCCGCGCTCGGTGAGCTGCAGGACTTCGCGTGGCGCAGGCATTTCGCTGTCGCCGCGAGCAGGTCGGCCGGCGGACTCGACGCCGATCCCGCCTCGCGCGAGTTGGTCGTCGGTTTCGCGGACATGGTCGGCTACACACAGCTGACTCGTCATCTCAGCTTCGAGCAGTTGACGCAACTGATCGAGACGTTCGAGTCGGGGACGGCGGAGGTGATCGCCAAGCACAACGGTTGGGTCATCAAGAATCTCGGGGACGAGGTCATGTTCGCCGCCGAGCGTCCGATCGACGCCGCTCGAATCGCGTTCGAGTTGCACGAATTGGATACTGGGGCTGTCGATGCGCCGGAATTGCGAGTCGGGATGGCGGCGGGACCGGTCCTGCAACGGCTCGGCGATCTGTACGGCTCGGTCGTCAACGTGGCTGCTCGGTTAACCGGAGTCGCACGGCCGGGAACGGTTTTGGTGGACGCTGTCCTCGGTGATCGACTCGATGACGAACGTGAACTGATCGTCAAAAAGCTCCGACCTGCACGGGTTCGCGGTTTCAGCCGTCTGGACGTGCGAGTGCTCCGTCGCGAGGGGTCCTTTACTGCAGACCGGACGGTTTCGCGAGGCCGAAGGCAACATCGCTAGAAGTGGAAGCTGACGCTCTGGAGTGTTGTTATGCTCCCACTCACACCGGGCTGAACATGTGCCCTACTGCATAGTAGGGTGCGTCGACGCCGATTGCCCGTCGGCGCCGCCCCGAAAGGAGTTCGCGTGCACTCTAC
The DNA here is from genome assembly GCF_043944905.1 of Antrihabitans spumae. Lineage (NCBI taxonomy): Bacteria > Bacillati > Actinomycetota > Actinomycetes > Mycobacteriales > Nocardiaceae > Antrihabitans > Antrihabitans spumae. The sequence goes on along the minus strand of NZ_JBIMSN010000056.1, from coordinate 84,473 downwards.
CGAGAGCCCGCCCAAGCAGTCGCAGGCCGCGGCCGCAGCGAATTGGGCCAAGGGCTACTGGCACGACCACCCGAGGCGGTCCGTCGAAACCTTCGGCAGACAGATCACCATGGGCATCTCGGCCATCGCGCAGATGTTCGGCGACATCTTCAGGGGCAAGTTCCCGTTCAACGAATTCATCAAACAATGTGGATTCATGGCCAGCGTGTCGGCCGCACCGACGTTGATCGTCGCGATTCCGATCGGCGTCGTCGTCTCGGTCCAGGTCGGATCCCTTGTGGCGCAGGTCGGAGCGACATCCTTCATGGGAGCGGCGACCGGCCTCGGCATCATCAGGCAGGGCGCGCCGCTCGTGACGTCGTTGATGATCGCGGGCGCGGTCGGCTCGGCCATTTGCGCCGACCTCGGTTCGCGAACCATTCGTGAAGAAATCGACGCCATGAAGGTTATGGGTGTCGATCCGATGCGCCGCCTCGTCGCTCCCCGCCTCGCGGCAGCGATGCTGGTCAGCGTGTTGCTGTGTGGCTTCGTCGTTTTCGTCGGCTTCCTCACGACCTACCTTTTCAACATCTTCGCCCAGAGCGGTACGCCAGGCTCCTTCATCGGGACGTTCGCGGCCTTCGCCAATGCCAACGACCTTCTTGTTGCGCTCTTCAAATCGGTGATATTCGGCCTGCTTGCGGCGATTATCGCGTGCGACCTCGGCTTGAACGCCAGAGGCGGTCCTGGCGGCGTCGCCAACTCGGTGAACGCCGCCGTCGTCCAGTCGGCCCTCATGTTGTTCGGAGTCAACCTTCTCGTGACCCAGATCTACGGCACCCTCTTCCCAGCAAAGATCGCATGATGTCAGTCAAGCCATCGACTTATGTGCCGCCCGCGCTGCGGCCGCTTTATGCGCTCAAAGGATTCTTCACCGGCTTCTCGGGCCTCATCTCCCGTGGTGGCCACATGGCCTTCTTCTTCGTTCGCGCAATGGCGTCGATCCCGTTGGCGCTGCGGCACTATCGCAAGGAAGTGTGGCGGCTGCTGTCCGATGTGACCTGGGGCAACGGGTCCATCGTGGTCGGCGGTGGAACGATCGGCGTCGTCATCATTCTCAGTGCTTTCGGCGGTATGACGATCGGGCTCGAGGCGTACACCAACCTCAACCTGCTCGGGCTCGGTCCGCTGACCGGCGCTATCTCCTCGTTCGCGAACACCCGCGAATTCGGTCCGCTGCTTGTGACGCTCGGCTTTGCCGCGCAGGCAGGCTGCCGCTTCACGGCGCAGCTCGGCTCGATGCGTATCGCCGAGGAGATCGACGCTCTCGAATCCGTCGCCATTCGCCCGTTGCCGTACTTGATCAGCACCCGCGTGTTTGCGGCGATGGTCGCGATCGTTCCGCTCTACGGCCTCGGGCTTGCGGCGGCATACATCACGACGAAGCTGACCGTGCAGTTGATGGGTGGCGCCTCGGGTGGCACCTATATGCACTACTTCTACCAATTCCTCATCAGCACGGACATCATCTACTCGTTCATCAAGGTGATCGTGTTCGTCATGCTGGCGACGTTCATTCAGTGTTACTACGGCTTCTTCGCCTCCGGCGGTCCGGAAGGCGTCGGCGTTGCGGCCGGCCGCGCGATCAAGGTCACGATCGTGGTCGTCGTTATGGCCAACTTGCTTCTGACACTCGGCATTTGGGGAATCGACCCCGGCATCAGGCTCTCGGGTTAAGGGAATTGCATAGATGATTATCGATCCGAGCGGGCGTGGCCCGACCATGCGGCAGCTGTTCATTGCCGGCATCGCGCTGATAGTTGTTGTCGTGCTCGCGACAACGCTGTTGATGCTTCGTTACTCGGGCTACTTCGACGACAAAGTCAAAGTTGTCGCCGAGCTGACGACCACCGGTGACGGCCTGCCCGCGAACGGCGACGTCAAGTACCGCGGCATTCTCGTCGGCAGCGTCGAGAGCGTCGAGGTCGCCGCGATGGGCACGATCCAGAAGGTCGACCTGGCAATGCGGCCCAAGCACATCGACGGGATCCCGTCGACCGTGACGGCACGTGTGGTGCCCGGCAACGTCTTCGGCGTCACGTCGATCGAGTTGGTCGACAACGGCGCGGCCCCGGAGCACCTGTCCTCGGACACGATCATCAAAGAAGACAAGAGCAAGGGCACGGTCGCGCTGCAGGACACGTTGACCACGATCCGAACGATCTTCACCAAGATCGACCCGATGAAGCTCGGTCGCGTACTCGGTTACATGGCGGAGGCCTTCGACGGCAGCGGTCGTGTGCCAGGCTCGACGGTCGAACGGCTCGACCGGTGGCTCACCTCGGTCGATGCGGCGTTCCCCGATCTCGGTGCCGACCTCGCCAACTTCAGCGCTGCGGCGAATGGTCTCAATCAGTCGGCGCCGGAGTTGCTCGACGTGCTCGGTACGTCGGTGACAACCGCAAACACGATCGCCGAAAAGCGCGGCCAGCTGGCCAGCATTCTTGCAGGCGGAGCAGGGACGACGGACACCCTCAACGAGTTGTTCGCCCGAAACCCGAACGCGGGCAAGGACGTCGTTGCCGGATTGGCTCCGACGTTCGGCGCTCTCTCCTCCGACCAGGCGTCGATTCCCGCCGCGATCGCCAACCTGAACACGGGTCTTCGAGCCCTCGACGCGACGTTCCACTACGGTCCGTCGAATCAGATGGTGTGGAGCCTGGACGTTTCGTTCACCCCGTTCCGCCCCTACACCCGCGCCGACTGCCCGCGATACGGCGACATGGCAGGACCTAGCTGCTTCACAGCACCCGACGTTTCCAACCCGAGCATCTTCGCTCCGGAAATGTTGCCGAAGCGGCTCGATTCCGCTGGACCGGTCGGATTGCCTCTCCCCGTTGGTATTCCGGGTATCCCGGGCTTGCCGACGATGCCCGACCTCCAGATTCCCGGCATCACCCCGGCTCCCGCTGCGGCACCGACTGCTCCGCTACCCGGAGCGCCGGCAGCACCCGCAGCACCCGTCAATCCGTTCCAGGGCACACCGCTGGAGGGCTTGTTCCCACCGGCGACACCGGCCTCTGCAACGACTTCCGGTGCGGTGCAACCGATCGCCTACCGCGACGCAGGTGCGGTGCAAGCATTTGTCGGCAAGAAGCCAACCGCCTCGCAGCTGTTCCTTCTCGGAGGAGCATTTACGGGCGCTCAGATTCGGGCCGTCGAAGCATCTTCGGTGACCGACGGAGGTAACCGCTAGTGAGTATCCGTAAGCCACTGATCGGCTTCAGCCTGTTTGCGATCGTGTCGATCCTGCTGACCTGGGTCATCTGGGAGACCCTGCAGCGCGCTGTCGACGGCGACACCAGGTCGTACTCGGCCACCTTCGGCGACGTGCTCGGGCTGCATCCCGGTGACGACGTACGAATGGCCGGTGTGCGCGTCGGCAAGGTCGAAAACATCGAAATCGACAAAGACAACAACGCTCGAGTGGACTTCGTCGTCGAGTCGGATCAACAGGTCTTTTCCAACACCAAGGCTCTCGTCCGGTATCAGAACCTGATCGGGCAGCGCTTCGTTGCGCTCAACCCTGGTGAGGGACAAGCGGATCCGCTGGAAAGCGGTGGCGAGATCCCGATGTTCAGCGCACCCGGTGTGCGTCAGACCGAGGACTCGTTCGACGTCTCTGCACTGCTCGGCGGTTTCGAACCGCTGTTCCAGTCGCTCGACCCGGCGCAGGTCAACAACCTGTCGGAGACCCTCATCCTTGCGTTGCAGGGCGACGGTGTCTCGTTGAGCTCGTTCATCACGCAGGCGGCCAGCCTCGCGAACGAGTTCCAGCAACGCGACGTGTTGCTCGGCGATGTGATCACCAACCTCAGTGGCGTCATGTCGGGTCTGGCGAATCGCAGCGGATCACTCGAAACGCTGCTTGCACAGACCCGTGCACTGATCGGCGGTCTGTATGCCCAGGGTGAGACGCTGAAGAACTCGACCGACCAGATCTCCGATGCCACAACATCACTCGTCGGTCTGGTGACTCAGATCAGACCCGCACTCGAGGCTGCACAGTCGTCGACCAACGCAGCCTTCAACGTCTTCATCGCCAACGGCTCGAAGCTCGATCTTGCAGGTGTCGACGGCACCGAGGCCCTCACGGCCATCGCGCGGTTCACGAGCGACGGTGCTTACGCGAACTCTTATGTCTGCACCCTCGACGTGTCCCTGTGGGGTGTGCTGCTCCCCCGTCCGATATTCAAGGACGTCGGCGATCTGATCTTCGGGCAACAACATTCGGAGGTGTGCCGCTGATGGCCCGTATCCCACGTCCCAACTTCGGAGCCAACAAGTACTTCTGGCTCGGCATCCTCGGTTCGCTCGTGATCCTTGCGATCGTCCTCGGCTCAGGTGCGCTCAAGGTCATCGGCTTCGGTGAGAAGACGATCGACGTCGAGTTCGCGCAGGCGGCCGGCACGAAGGCAGACGACAAAGTTCGTGTCGCCGGCTTGGAGATCGGCAGAGTCAAGAGCCTCAAGCTCGAAGGCGACCACATCCTTGCGACCCTTCAGGTGAAGAACGACCTCGAGTTCGGGCCGGATGCGCACGCGGCGATCAAGCAGGCGTCCATCCTCGGTCAGACCTACATCGATCTCGATCCAGGCGACGGCAGCGGATTGCCGGACAACCGTATTCCGGTATCGAACACCCAGGTCCCCTTCAGCCTCGCGAAGGTTGTGCAGGATCCGAAGTACAAGTCCCAGTTCGAACGTCTGGAAAAGCTGGACACCGACAAGATCGCCGAGTCGCTCGCCGTGATGGGCGAGCAGCTCGGGGATTCGCCGCAGCTGACCGCGCAGGCGTTGGACAGCGTCGGTGTGTTGGCGAAGGTCATCGACAAGCGGCGCGACGAAGTCGACGCGATGTTGAAGAACCTCGGCGACGTATCCCGCGTTCTCGGCGACAACCGCAACAGCATCCTGCTCGTTGTTACCCAGGGCGCAGCGATCGGCCAAGCAATCATGGAACGGCAAGGCCTCGTTCAGCAGCTGCTCGACAACGTCGGTTCGTTGTCGGCTCAGCTGCAGGCGATCGGCGCCGGCAACGACGGCCAACTCGGCCAACTCATCAGGGACCTCAACACGATGTCCGAGGGTCTCGAGAAGAACAACGACAACTTGGTTCGTTTGCTCGAGATCATGCCTGTGACAGTCAGGCAGTTCACGAACGTCACCGGTAACGGCAATTACGGTGACGTGAATCTGCCGTGGTTGTTCCCGGACAACTGGCTGTGCCGCGTCAGCGTTATCGAGGGGTGCCAGTAATGAGAATGCTGCAAATAGGCAAGCTCGCGATCGTGTGCGCCGTCGGCGTCGCGGCCGTCGGCTGCTCATCGGTGGATCCCTTCGAAAGCAAGATCGAAGTGACCGCGGATTTCGAAAACATCGCAGGTATGTACCCGGGCAACGAGGTTTCCGTTCTCGGGTTGCCCGTCGGCACTGTCGAATCGGTCGAGCCGAAGGGCAGCTACGTCACCGTCACGATGTCCTACGACAGTGCGGTCAAGGTGCCGGCTGATGCGGTCGCAGCGCTTGTATCGCCTTCGCTGGTCACCAATCGGCACGTCGAGCTAGCGCCCGCATATACCGACGGTCCGACGCTCGCGAACGGCGATCACATTCCGCTCGATCGCACCCGCACCCCTGTCGAACTCGACCGCGTTCTCAAGACCGTCGACGAGCTCGCTGCATCCTTGAAGAACCAGCCAGGCAGCACGGAAGGTCCGCTGTCCGGCGGCATCCTGATCCAGACGCTCGAGGGCAACGGCGACAAGATCCGTGACACCTTGTCGGCGCTGAACGGCGCCTTGTCTCTCGGTGTCACCAACCGTGATGCCTTGTCCAACGCCATCATTCAGCTCAACGAGCTCACCCAGGTGATCGCGCAGAACGACCAGTCGGTGCGCGACTTCAGCGGCAGCATCACCAACGTCACCGGGCTGCTTGCCGAGCAGGCACCTGGGTTGCAGGCGGTGCTCGCCCAGCTGAACGACTTCTTGGCCAACACGAGCGCGGTTCTCGCCGAGAACAAAGATCAGCTTGGCGGCGCGCTGACCAGACTCGGTTCGACGACCACCATGCTCAGGCAGAATGCCGATCGTCTGAAGGAAGTTGTCGACGTCACGCCGATGTTGATGCAGAACATCGACAACACCGTTGCTCAGACCGCCAATGGTGGCGCAATTCGACTACACGCGCTCATCGACAAGGGCCTTCTCGACAACGAGTTGCTCAGCCTGTTCTGCGAACGAATTCAGATGCGATCCGATGGTTGCCGTACCGGCAAGCTCAAGGATTTCGGTCCGGACTTCGGCCTCACTGCGGCACTACTAGGAATGACGGGGCAGCCGTGATGACGACAGTGCGAAAGCGAAACCAGAAGAGAACCGTCGTCACCGCGTTCGCGGTGGTCGGCATGTTGACGACCGCCGGTTGTGGTTTGACCGTCGAAAAGCTGCCGCTGCCGAAGCCCGGTGTCGGCGGCGACAGCTACACGTTGAATGCTCAGTTCACCAACGCACTCAACCTGCCCGACCAAGCGAAGGTGAAGGTCGGCGGCTCGGACGTGGGCGTTGTCACCGACATCACGACGTCGAACTTCGTCGCGAACATCGAGATGAAGATTCGCGACGATGTAAAGCTCCCGGAAGGGACGCGCGCTGAACTACGGCAGGCCACCCCGCTCGGCGACGTTTTCGTGGCCCTCCAGATGGCACCCGACACCGGAGGTAAGACTCTCGGCAACGGTGACTCGATCAAGTTGGAACAGACATCGACCGGAGCCTCCGTCGAGGAACTGCTGTTGTCGGTGTCGCTGCTCCTCAACGGCGGTGCCATCAAGAAGATCTCTTCGATCGTCAACGAACTCGACTCCGCGGTTGGCGGCAAGGGTCCCGTCCTGTCGCATCTGATCGTCGAGATGACCAACGTCGTCGGCAGCTTGAACGCGAATACCGATCGGGTCGACAGCGTTCTGCGCGAATTCGACGAGACTCTGGCGACGCTCAATCAGCGCAAGGGTGAGTTGGGCGACGTCGCGGCATCGCTGCCCGCGATGATCAGCACGTTGGCCGAAAACAATCAGGCGATCGGTGATCTGCTGCAGAAGGTGTCGGTCACGACTGCCGCGCTCGGCGATTTCTCGAACACAACGGGCACCCAGATGCGGGATCTGCTGGACAGCACCGACAAGCTGATGACCGGACTGGCCCAAACGCGCGACACGCTCGGTCCCGCGATGGATGCGCTGCACTCCATCACGCCGAAAGTTGCGGCCACCGCTCAGGGAAGCACTCTCGCCGTTGCTGCGACAGTTCAGTACCTCAGTATCGCCGCACTGTGGGGTGATCCGACGGGTAGCCGCCTGCCGGACGGCTCCGATCTGAACGCTCTCGCAGGTAGCTTCATCGAGGTTCTGCAGAAGGTCTACCAGCGCCTGAACGGAGGGACCCGATGAACCGCGCGAAGGGTCTGCTGAAAAACAAGGTGGTGCTGTCGAACATCGGGCTCGCGATCATGTTGATCGTCGGTATCACTTACCTGACGGTCGGCGTCGCCCGAATCAACCCGTTCAGGGACACGTACACGGTGACCGTGAACATGGACCGGTCCGGCGGTCTGCAGCCGAACAGCGATGTCACCTACCGCGGCTTCCGGGTCGGCAAGGTGACGGACGTTCGGTTGACCGAAAAGGGCGTCGTCGCCGATGCTCAGATCGAGGGTGCCTACGACATCCCGATGGGTGGCGAGGTCCAGGTTGCAGCTCTCTCGGCGGCAGGTGAGCAGTACATCGACTTCCGTCCCGATTCCGACGAGGGTCCGTATTTGGAAGACGGCTCGGTCATCGAGTCGGAGAACGTGAAGACCCCGGTGCCGATCACCCAGGTGCTCGAAAACGCGAGCGACATGGTCAGTTCGATTCCACCGGATCGTTTCGCGACGATTCTCGACGAACTGGACAAAGCACTCGGTGGTGGACCCGACAACCTTCGTGGCGCGATCAACGGCATCAGCGTTGTTGCGGCGGGTCTCGACCAATTGCTTCCGCAGACGACCGGCTTGTTGTCGAACCTGCGGGTGATTGCATCGACAACGTCGGAAATTCAGCCCGACCTGCAGATTTTGACCAGCAACACCGGTGTGTTGTTCGACCAGGTTGTGGCGGCAGACGGCGAGTTGCGCGAATTCCTCGACCTCGGCCCCGGCCAGATTTCGACGCTCGGTGGAGTCGTTGCGGAGACTTCCGACCCGATGACGAACCTGCTGCAAAACTTCGTCACCATCGCACGTGCCGGCCAGTTGCGGGCCCCGGCACTCGCAGCACTGTTCCCCGGTCTGCGCGACGGCACGGCTGCTCTGGCAGTGCCTGCCTACAACGGCGAATTCCACACGGTGCTCGATATCTGGCCGCGTTCGACCTGCGAGTACGACACGGTCCCTGTCTCGCCCGCGAAGGTAGGCGACGGACGCGTGCGGCTGTGGAACTACTGCGAAACGACGCGTCCAGAGCTCCAGATTCGTGGCGCCGCGAATGCTCCTCGCCCGATCGAGCCCAACAATGGTTCGAGTATTCCGCCGAACGTCGACCCGAACCAGCTGTCCACTCTGTTACCCGGTCGGTGACAGACGCGGCCCCGGCGGGCATACTCGCTGGGGCGCACGGCCCGCGACTGCGGGCGCACCAGCGATTCGGCGATCACCGCTGAGAAAGTTTGAGATTTACTGATGCCCCCTGCGAACGAACCGTCCGAAGTCGACCTGAACAAGGAGGACGGTCCGCCGCAGTCGGCCGATGCCGCCGATGCCGTGCTCGACGACGACGCAGCAGCTGAGCACGCGGAGTCGGACGATACCGACGAGGTCGTATCCGAAGAGGAAGCAGTCGACGGTGATGAGGTCGACGCTGATGAGGTCGAGGCTGAAGAATTCGATGAGGAGTCGACCACAGCGGGTGGCGGATCCAATCTGCTGAAGCTCGGCTCTTTGATCGGCGCGGTCCTGCTTGTCGTGATGACGGCGGTCGCAGCGTTCTTCATCTACAAGTACAACGACAAGAGCGGCGAGCTGGACGACCAGGTTGCGAGCACGATTGCCCAGTCCCAGGCCAAGGACGCTGCCTGCGAGTACGTCAATGTGCTTGTCAACTACGACTACACGACCATCGACGACTGGATCAAGAAGGTCTCCGATGGTGCGAGCGGTCAGTGGAAGAAGGAGTTCGACGCGTCTGCGCCTGCGCTCAAAGAGGCCTTCGCCGCCGACCAGGTGAAGGGTCAGGGCGACAATCCCGAATGTGGCGTGAAGTCGGGTAATGCGACCAATGCACAGGTTGTGATCGTCGTGGCGCAGAACATCGCGACCGCAAAGTCCGAAGGCAAGTTCCTGCCCGGACCGACGATTTCGGTTGTCATGGACATGGAGAAGACGGACGGCCGATGGTTGGCGACGACCTTCAACGCGCCGTTCCTCGGGGGTCAATGACGGTTCGCCCACCCCGCGAACTTCTACGAAAGGCTCCAACTTAGATGACCGACGAACCGAAGTCGGAAGACGTCGAACCCGAGGGTTCGAAGGCACCTGATGCCAAGTCAGAAGCCGCAAAGCCGGACGCTGCAAAGACTGAAGCCGCAAAGCCGGTCGAGGTGACGAAGACCCCCGCTACGACGCTGGCGAAGAAGGCCGCACCGGCCGCGAAGGCAGCAACGGGGAAGGGGACGGCAGCCAAGTCGACGGCAGCCAAGTCGACTGCAACGAAGGCGACTACAACAAAGGCGACTTCGACCAAAGCCGCAGTGGCGAAGCCGAAGCCGACCAAATCCGGTTCCGGGTTTCTCTCGGACAAGAAGCTCGTCGGCGTCGCAGCGCTTGCCGCGGTAGCTCTCGTCGCTGCTGTCGTGCTCGGTGCTCTGCTCTGGAACAACCAGCGCAACGACACTGCACGCGACGAAGCCAGGGATGCGGCGTGCGCGTACGCCAAGGTTGTCCTCGACATCGACTACAACAACTTCGATCAGTACGTGACCGACGTGCTCGCCGGTGCTACTGGCGATTGGAAAGAGCAGTTCCAGCAGGACACTGCGACGTACAAGGACGTCTTCACGAAGGCGCAGATCGTGTCGAAGGCAGAGACGGTCGATTGCGGTGTGAAGTCGGGTGACACGGAGAAGGCGTCGGTCGTCGTCGCGATCGGTCGCTCGATCACTGGCGTTCTCACTCAGGGCCAACCGCAACCGAGTCAGGTTGCCATGGTGATGGATCTGGAGAAGATCGGTGACAGCTGGATCGCCAGCAACATCGATGCGCCGCTGTTCGGACCCGAGTCGTCGGACACGCCCGCACCCGGAGATCCCGGTCAGCAGCCTGTGCCAGCTCCAGCTCCGGCGCCAGCTCCAGCTCCAGCGCCAGCGCCAGCACCGGCTCAGCAGCCCGCGCCAGCTCCGGCACCGGAGCCCGCGCCGTAAGACCTAGAACAACGTCATAGCTTCGGAAGCCGGAGCTGGAGCCACCCGTGGTTTCGGCTTCGGCTTCGTTGTCGTCTCGGCTAGCGCGGCTGATGCGGCTGCCTCGCGCGCTGCTTCACCTGCCAAAGCATCGGCTTGTTCGTTGTAGTAGTTGCCGACGTGTCCGCGCACCCAGCGGAAGCGGACGGGACCGGAGCGAGTCGAGATTGCCTTGTCGAGCGATTGGATGATGTCGAGATTCTTCACCGGTGCACCGGCAGCTGTCCGCCAGTTCTTGCGCTTCCAGCCGGGGAGCCATTCCGAGGCGCATTTGATCGCGTACTGCGAGTCGCTCTCGATCAGCAGCGGCTCCTCGCCGGGATGGGCGGTGATCGCTTCGAGCACGGCGAGCAGCTCTGCGATCTGATTCGTCCCGACTGCGCCGCCGCCGCTTGCACTCGGCCCGCTGTGATCGACCCATGCCCAGCCGATCGGTCCGCCAGGGTTACGTAGGCAGGAGCCGTCCGTGCTGACGATGATCATGGCGTCGAGTCTATTTCGTTCCACCGACATTGTCGGTAGGCGACACCGACAATCCGATGCCCGCAATTGCTGCGGGTGGCTTCGGGCGCAAGGCCGGAATCAACAGTCCAGGGACGGCGCCGGTGAGTTCGACGCATCTCCGCAAGGAAGGGCCACCTGCCCAGCTTGTTCGGCCGCTGCTATGGCCGTTTCGCGGCTAGTCTTCGAGCACTGGTCGGAGGTGATTTTGGATAGTCACTTGGTGATGGAACTGATAACCGTGCCGTTGTTCACGGGCGTTATCGGCTACATCACGAACTGGACGGGTGTGTTGATGCTGTTCACCCCGTTGGAGTTCCATGGCTTCCGAATGCCTGGGCTGAAGTTCGCGTTTCCGTACTTTCCGCGGCGGATCCAGGTGTTGCCGATCTACAAGGACGGCGAGCGGCTCGGCTGGCAGGGGATGGTGCCGTCGCGCGCGGAGAAGATGGCGAGTCTCGCGATAGATCGCAGTCTTGCGAAGGTCGGCAATATCTCCGACTTCTATCAACAGCTGGACCCTGACAAGATCGCCGATCATTTCCTGACCGTGGCGCGGCCGGTGATCCCTGATCTGGTCGACCGGGTCATGGAGAAGGAGAACCCCCTTCTCTGGCGAACGCTGCCGGAGTTCGCGAAGGATTTCGTCTATCGGAAGGTCGACGAGGACCTGCCGAAGAACGCGGGCAAGATCAACGAGGAATTCGTTGCCCATCTCGACGACCTGATCGATGCCAAGTCGATGGCCATTCGATTTCTCGTCGAGCATCCGAAGTTGCTGAACGACGTGTTCCGAGAGTTCGGGGCGAAAGAGCTGAAGTTCATGCAGAACTTCGGTTTCTACTTCGGCTACCCGATGGGCTTCACGCTTGTCGCGCTGCTGCAGGTGCTGCCCTATTGGTGGGTGCTCCCCATCGGCGGCATGGTGCTCGGCTGGGTGGTGAACTACCTGGGCATAACGATCATCTTCGAGCCGATCCAACGGACCAAATGGGTGCCGTGGAAACAGGGTCTGATGTTGAAACGGCGTCCGGAAGTTATCACCGGATACGCCAAGATCCTGTCCGAGCACGTGGTCACGATGGACAACATCGTGGACGAACTACTCACCGGTCCACGGTCGGACCGCACGATGCTGATGCTCGACAAGATCATCTCGGAGACGATCGACGACTCGGTCGGTCGCGGTATGACGATCGTGAAGACCGTGGTCGGACCGCAGCACTACGAACGCTTGAAGTCCGACGTCGTACCCATTGCGCTCGAATTCTTCCCCGACCTGACGCAGGACAGCGATTTCATCGACGAGCAGAAAGGTCGCATAGCGACCTTCGTCGAGGTCCAGATGAGCAAGCTCAGCCTCGAAGACTTTCAGTCGGTGTTGCGTGGTGCCGTCAAACAGGACGAATGGCTGCTCTTCGTACACGGCGGGATTCTCGGCGGTCTAGCGGGCTGTCTGCATCTGGCGATCTTCGGCGTCTGACCCCGTAGGCGTTGTCACGCCAGTGCTTGCACGGCTTCGGCGTAGTTCAACAAAGTTCGCAGACCGTCGGTGACCAACCGCGCAGAGATGGAGGGGTCCATCGCTCGCTGAATGCCGAGTCCGATCCCGAGGCTGAGCAGGCTGCTTGCCGCGTCCTCGACCGGCATCGGCAGCGTCACGCCTATCGACGCGGTCGTCGACTCGAGTAGGCCGACCACCATCCCCCGGACGATGCCGAGTGCGGAAACCAGCGCGGCGCGCAGTTCTTCGTCGTCGCGGGCGGTGACGAAAAGTTCGAACTCGAGCATCGTCCAGCCGACGTCGCCGAGTGTCTTTTCGGCCCAGGCCTGAAATTGGTCGAGGCGATCCTCGATGCTGCCCGGCGCTGATAGCAGTTCGGCCACCTCGGCGAACTTGCTGGTGTGGATGAGGTCGAGTACTTCGAGACTGAGTTCCTTCTTGCTCTTGAAGTTCGAGTACACGGCCCCTTTGGAAAATCCTGCGCTCTCGGCAACACGTTCGAGAGAGGTCTGCGCGTAGCCGTCGGCCAGAAAGAGGTCTCTGGCGGTCGATATCAGGACGGCACGTGTCTTGGCTTGACTCTCTGCCCTGGTCAGACGGGTCATGCACGCTCCTGAGCTGAGGTCGGTATCGGTGTACCAAGGGTATCCCAAGGCGGCTTCGCCACTCGTGCGTCCTTTGCGAGGGCCGAGCCTCCGAAAAGACTCACGAGCGGCGAAGTCGACCCAGAAAATTCATCTGTTCAATTGAACAGATGAACGGAGTAATGTCCTGATGATGGAGTCGACCATTGCAATGCATATGAGCGACGGAATCGTCGACGCACCAACGTCATTGCTTTTTGCAGTGATTGCGGTTGCCGGCCTCGCCTACGCATCGTTGCGCGCCCGTGCGGAACTCGACGAGAGGGCCGCGCCCATGGCCGGCCTCGTCGCAGCGTTCATCTTTGCGGTCCAGATGGTCAACTTCCCGATCCTGCCCGGGGTAAGCGGGCATCTGCTCGGTGGCGCGCTCGCTGCCATCCTCGTCGGCCCCTACGTCGGCGCGTTGTGTGTGGCGATAGTGCTTGTGGTGCAGGCGTTGCTCTTCGCCGACGGCGGGCTGACGGCACTCGGTACGAACATCACGAACATGGCACTGATCGGAGTCGCTGCCGGTTACCTGCTTGCGCGTCTGCTGCTCAAACTCCTCGCCTCGCGTGGCGAGGCGGGGATAGCTGTCGTGGCCTTCTTCGCTGCGCTCGGCGGCACGGTGACGGCGGCCATGGGATTCGTCCTCGAGTACGCAATGGGCGGTGCGTCGGGGTCGTCCTTGGGTGAGGTCACCGGCTACATGCTGATCACCCACGTTCTCATCGGTGTCGGCGAGGGCCTCATCACGGCAGTAACCGTGACCGCGGTAGTCAAGGCCCGTCCGGACCTTGTCTACCTTTTGCGGGTGACCGATCGCAGTCGTACTGCCCTGCAAGAGGATTCGAATAGACAGAAAGCCACTGGTCCGTCCAACAAGACCACATTTCTGGTCGCATTCGCGGCATCGGCGTTTGTCATCGCCGGGCTCGTCTCCTACGTCGCGAGTTCACAACCGGACGGACTCGACGCGACAACTCAGCGCGGCTGCACGGTGACGGAGGTCGACGGTGCCGAGCAATTGACCGGCGAGTGCATCGCTCAGTCCGCGAAAGAACACCACTTTGCGGGCGCTCCGCTCGCCGACTACACGATCGGCGGCAACTCCACGCTGACCGGTATTGCCGGAATCATCGGTGCTGCAGCAGCATTCGCCGCGCTTATGGTAGTCGTGCGCATCGTCCTGGTAGGACGAAAGCGCACGGATAGGACCAGCGTCTCCTCGTGAGCGCGACGCATTCGCTCCACCTGCCAGGGCACTCTCGGATACATCGAGCGCCCGCCGAAACGAAGATCGTCGCGGCGGTCGTGGCCGTGTCCGCGGTGGTCGCAACGCCACGCGACATGTTCTGGCCGTTTTTTGTGTACGCGCTACTCGTCCTGGTGGTGTGGCGGGTCGCAGAGATACCGCTACGTTGGATCGCGCCCAGACTGTTGATCGAGCTACCCTTCGTCGTTCTTGCTGTGCTGCTGCCGTTCGCAGAAGGTGGACCCCGGACCGACTTTCTCGGGATGTCACTGTCGAACCAGGGTCTGGTCGCGGCCTGGGGCATTCTCGTCAAAGGAACACTCGGCGTTGCTGTTTCGCTTACCCTCGCCGCGACGACGAGCGTGCGAGATCTACCGGGTGGACTGACCCGGCTACGTGTTCCCGGGCTGATCGTCACCATCGTCGTGCTGATGCTGCGGTACGTCGACGTACTGGTCGGCGAGGCGATGCGAATGAAGGTCGCGCGAGTGTCGCGCGGCGACGATCCGCGTACCTTTCGCCAGGCCGGTGCCACCGCACGCGGGGCAGGGGCGTTGTTTCTGCGGGCGTACGAGCGCGGCGAACGGGTCCACGTGGCGATGTTGTCGCGTGGATTCACCGGCGCTACACCGGATTACGGATCCCCGATTGCCACGACCCGATCGTGGCTCGGCGCGATGGTGCCCGCGGTCGGCGCGGTACTGGTCTGCCTGCTCGCGTGGTGGTTGCGATGATCGAAACAGATGTGACGGTTGCTGTTCGGGTGACGGACCTGTCCTACTCATATCCCGACGGCACAGTGGCGCTGCACGAGGTGAACCTCGACGTCTCGGCGGGCGAACGTATCGCTGTACTCGGCCCGAACGGTGCAGGTAAGTCGACGCTGATGTTGCAGCTCAACGGAGTACTCACTGCGACCGCGGGGTCGGTGCGGATCGGCGACACCATCCTCGACGGCAAGACGGTCCGCCAGATCAGGCAGCGCGTCGGCCTCGTCTTCCAGGACCCCGACGACCAACTTTTCATGCCGACGGTCGCGCAAGACGTCGCGTTCGGGCCTGCCAACTTCGGTGTGAAAGGCGCGGAGCTCGACGAGCGGGTCCGCGAGGCCCTTGCCGCCGTCGAACTGACTCATCTTGCCGATCGTTCTCCGGCGCGGCTTTCGGTCGGCGAACGCAGGCGCGCGGCGCTGGCTACGACGCTCGCCTGCCGCCCCGACGTCCTCGTCCTCGACGAACCCGCGGCGAATCTCGATCCCGTCGCCCGTCGCGAACTCGCCGGTGTACTTCTCGGCCTGCAGACGACGATTCTGATGGTGACTCACGATCTCCCGTATGCCGAGAAGATCTGCGAGCGCGCGGTGATCCTGGATTCCGGCCGTATCGTTGCCGACGGTCCGATCGCGGATATCCTCACCGATCGCGAACTGCTCGAGCGCCATCGGCTAGCTTGACGGTGGCTGGGTATATACAGGTCTTAGCAAAGACAGGCCTGCAAACAAACGACCGGCCTGGTAGACAACGACCGACGACGGGGGTGCGGTGTGCTGAGGGTGCATCGCGCCGAACGGTCCAGCACGCTGGCTACCGCGCTCGCAACTGTGCTGGCGACCCCGCTCGCCGATCCGTTCTCCCCCGAGATCATCGCCGTGCCTGCAAAGGGTGTCGAACGCTGGCTCAGTCAACGACTGTCGCTGTCCCTGGGCGCAACCAGCGGTGACGGAGTTGCCGCGAACATCGAGTTTCTCAGTCCGACAACACTTGTCGACGAAGTCCTGGCGACGGCGCATGGCACGACGACGCAGGACGATCCGTGGTCCTACTCGACGGTGGTGTGGACGATACTCGAGGTCGTCGACGAATCGTTGGACGAACGCTGGGCCGGCGTCCTTGCGCGTCATCTTGGGCACGGCGCGTCCGATCACCGAGCTGGTCGGCGCTACTCGACGGCTGCACATATCGCCGATCTCTTCCGGGGATACGGCTCGCAGCGGCCGCAACTGTTCCTCGACTGGGCTGCCGGTCGTGATACCGACGGGCTCGGGTCCGACCTCGACCCGGATCTGCTGTGGCAGCCGGAGCTGTGGCGCCGACTGCGGGACCGGATCGGCGCGGACAATCCGGCGCAACGGCTAGATGAGGCCTGCCGACGGATCCGTGAGGAACCGGAACTGCTCGACCTGCCGGGCAGAGTGTCGCTGTTCGGACCGACGCGGGTAAGCGCCGAACAGCTCGCAGTGCTGACCGCGTTGAGTGTGCGCCGCGACGTCCATCTCTGGCTGCCACATCCGAGCCCGGTGCTCTGGACGAAGTTGTCGACTGCGACGGTGGCCCGACGAGACACACGCCGTGCAGACGACGACACCGCGATGCAGGTCGAGCATCCGTTGCTTGCCAGCTTGGCTCGCGACGTCCGTGAGGTGCAATCACGTCTGATGGCAACGGGCGTTTCCTACGACGATGTCTATTACGCTGACCCCCAAGCAGATTCGGGTACCTTGCTGCGCAGAGTGCAGGCCGACATTCGCTCGGACCGACTCCCGACACCCGGCACAGACCTCGATACGACGCTGCAGATTCATTCGTGTCACGGCGCTCCCCGCCAGGTGGAGGTGCTCCGGGAGTGCCTGTTGCGCCTGTTCGACGACGACCCGACGCTGGAGCCCCGCGATGTCCTGGTGATGTGCCCGGACGTCGAGACGTTTGCGCCGTTGGTTCGCGCCGCTTTCGGACAGGGGGAACTGCGCCATCCCGGTCACAAACTTCGCGCCCGACTCGCCGATCGCGCTCTGCGACAGACCAATCCGCTTCTCGACGCTGTAGCGACATTGCTCTGGCTCGCAGACGGCAGGGTGACCGCGAGCCAGGTTCTCGACTTTGCGGCGACGATTCCGGTGCGGCGCCGATTCGGCTTCAGCGATCAGGACTTGGAGCGGCTGCGGGAATGGTCGGGCGAGGCAGGCGCGCGGTGGGGTCTTGGCCGTGCACAGCGGTCCGCGTTCGGACTTGCCGACTTCCCGCAGAACACGTTCACGACGGCGCTCGACCGCATTCTGCTCGGCGTGAGCGCCGACGAGACCGAGGTCGCCTGGCTGGATCTCGCTCTGCCGCTGGACGACGTCGACAGCAACGATATCGATCTCGCGGGCAGGTTCGCCGAGTACATCGATCGGCTCGCAGTGGTGCTGCACGCTCTGCGCGGTCCACAGCAGGCCGCGGTGTGGACGGCAGCGTTGACCCGTGCGCTCGATCTGCTGACCGACGTAAGTCGTTCCGACGCATGGCAAACCGCGCAGGCCCACCGCGAACTCGGCGCTGCGACCGAGCACAGCGGGACGATCGAGCTGCGCCTTCCCGACGTGCGGGTGATGCTGGCAGATCGACTCGCCGGCCGACCGACCCGCGCCAACTTCCGTACCGGCGAGCTGACCATCGCGACGCTTGTGCCGATGCGGTCGGTACCTCATCGTGTGGTTGTATTGCTCGGCTTGGACGACGAGGTCTATCCCCGTGCCGCGGGACTCGACGGCGACGACGTGCTGTCTCGCGACCCCTGCCTCGGCGAGCGAGACCCACGTAGCGAGGACCGGCAGCTGTTGCTCGACGCAGTGATGTCGGCAAGTGAGAAGCTGCTGATCTTCTACACCGGTGCCGATCCACTCACGGGTGCTCCGCGTCCTCCTGCTGTGCCGCTCGGCGAGTTCGTCGATGTGGTGAAAGCGACGGTCGACAGCGCAGCGGCGGCTACCGTCGTCACCCAGCATCCGTTGCAGCCGTTCGATTCTCGCAACTTCACCGGCCCGGTCCCGTTCAGCTACGACCCCGCCGCGCTTGCCGGAGCGCGGGCTAGGCAGACGCCACCGCTGCCTGCGCCGCCGCTGCTTGCAGCTCCGCTCCCGCCGCGTCAGGGCGACGTCAACCTGAACGAGTTGGTCGAATTCTTCGAACACTCCTCGCGCGCTTTCCTCCGTCAGCGGCTGACTGTCCGTGTCCCCGAGCGGGACGACGACGTAGCCGATGCGCTCGGTGTCGAACTGGATGGGCTCGCGAAGTGGGATATCGGTGAACGAATGCTGACCGCTCGACTCGCCGGTGCGCCGATCGCGGAGTTGCGCGCTGCAGAGTGGCGCCGCGGGACGTTGCCTCCGTTCGCACTCGGATCGGCGGTGCTCGACGACGTGTCGCGGACCGTCGAATCGTTGTTCGCCGCAGCCGCTCCGGTGCATGCTGGCGCCGCCGAAACTGTCGACGTCGCAGTCGAACTCGGTAACGGTCGCCGACTGACGGGGACGGTCACCGGTGTGCACGGCCACGTGGTTGCCGCGGCGTCGTACTCGAAACTTGCGCCGAAGCACAGGCTGAGAGCCTGGATCCTGCTTCTTGCGTTGGCCGCGTCGCACTCCGGACGATGGGAGGCGATCACCACCGGCAGGGGGTTCGGTCGCTCGCTACGACGCTCGTCGCTGCTTGCACCTCGCGACCCCGTCGCCGTGCTGAACCAACTTGTCGATCTGCGGGACAGAGGTCTCGAACAACCACTTCCGATGGCAACTGCGGCCTCGGCCGTGTACGCGGAACGTCGGTCCACCGGCAGCAATCCCGACGACGCGCTGCTGGCTGCTTCGGACGAGTTCGGCGGGCCCTACGGCGAAGTCAACGATCGCCATATCGCCTACATCCACGGCGCCATTCCTCGGTTCGAGGTGTTGGCGGCGGACGTTCCCCTCGCGGACGAATCCGATTGGGGACCGAACTCCGGTGCGGAACCGACCCGATTCGGCACGCTTGCCTGTCGGCTCTGGTTCCCGCTGCTCGCGTCGGAGTCGGTGACGCAGCCATGACCCGACAGGGCGCGATACCTGCATCGAGTGGTTTCGACTTGCTCGGTCCATTGCCAACGGGCACAACTGTTCTCGAAGCAAGTGCAGGGACGGGCAAGACATATGCGATCGTCGGCCTTGCGACCAGGTACGTTGCCGAGGGTGTGGTCGACCTGTCGCAACTGTTGCTGGTCACCTTCAGTCGCGCGGCCACCCGCGAACTGCGCGAGCGGACCCGGGAGCGGCTGACCGGCACCGCCGTCGCGCTTGCGAACCCGGTCGAAGCGCGAGCAGGCAAAGACGAGTTGATCAGGTATCTCGCAACCGGAACCGATGCCGAGGTAGCAAGGCGCAGAGCTCGTTTGGTCCGCGAGCTGTCCAACTTCGACGCGGCGACCATCGCGACGACCCACAGCTTCTGCCAGCGCATGCTGGACGCCCTCGGTGTCGCGGGCGAGCGGGAACCTCAGGCGACTCTTGTCGAATCGGTCGACGATCTGGTGGTCGAAGTCGTCGACGACTTGTATGTCCGCCGCTACAGTTCGGCGACTCCGGCGATCAAACTGGCCGATGCACAACGGGTGTCGAACATGGCCCTGTCCGATCGGCATGCGACGTTGGCACCCAACAACGCAGGCGAGTCCGAAGCCGGGCAGCGGGTGGCCTTCGCCGCCGCGGCTCGCACCGAAGTCGAACGCCGCAAAAGACTTTCGGGCATCCGCGACTTCGACGACCTACTTGTGCTGCTACGCGATACCCTCGCCGATCCTGAACACGGCGAAACCGCGTGCCGACGGATCAGAGATCGCTACCGCGTCGTCCTCGTCGACGAGTTTCAGGACACCGACCCGATCCAGTGGGACATCCTGCGCCGCGCATTCCACGGCACGACAACCCTGGTGCTTGTCGGCGACCCGAAGCAGGCGATCTACGCCTTCCGCGGCGCGGAGGTGCCGAGCTATCTCAACGCGGTCCGAGTCGCGGACAGCTACCAAGAATTGACTGTCAACTGGCGCTCGGACGCCGGACTGGTGCGTGCGCTCGACCGGTTGTACGGCGATGCCGCGCTCGGACACCCGGAAATCGTTGTGCATCAAGTCGATACGAATCACAAAGAGTCGCGACTGCTCGACCAGAAGCCGTTTCGCGTTCGCTACCTACCGCGGACCGGATCGGGTCCGCGCGGCAAGAGCGGCTATCCGAGTGTGGACGGGATCAGGCGGCGCATCGCTGCCGATCTTGCAGCGGATATCGCAGGCAGATTGGCCGAGGGCGATCTGATTGCCGTCGACGGGGCTGCCCGTCCGGTTCGGCCGGGTGACATCGCTGTACTTGCGCGTCGGTGGGTACATGTCCCGTACGTGCGAGAGGCCTTGGAACGCGCCGGAGTTCCGTCCGTCCTTGCCGGCGGTACGAGCGTGTTCGCGACGCAGAGTGCCACCGATTGGCTGTGGCTGCTCCAGGCGATTGCACAGCCGCGCCGCAGCGACCGTGTGCGCCTTGCCGCGCTGACTCCGCTGATCGGTTCTTGTGCAACGGATCTCGACGATCAGGGTGACGGAATTGTCGCAGAGATCAGTGGCCGGCTTCGCGAGCTGGCAGTCCTCTTCGCCGAATCCGGTTTCGCAGCACTGTTCGAACGGCTTGCCGCGGAGACTAATCTCGACGCCAGGCTGCTCGCCATCGAATCGGGCGAGCGCACCATCACCGACCTTCGTCACATCGCCCAGTTGCTCAACCGTGCGGCTATCGAGGAATCGTTCGGCATCGCGGCCCTGATCCGCTGGCTCACGGACCGGATCGAGAATCCGTTGTCCGGCAACGTGAAAGACCGGGTTCGGCGGCTCGACAGCGACGCAGCCGCAGTGCAGATCGCAACAGTGCACGCGAGCAAAGGTCTCGAATTCCCGATCGTGTACATCCCGTTCGGGTGGGACGGATCGAAGAATCCCAATCCGAGCACGCTGTTGTTGCACGGCCAGGACGGTGAACGAATTCTGGACGTCGGTGGGAAGTCGGGCCCCGGCTATCGAGAGCGAGCCGCTCGCAGCGATGTCGAGGAAGCCGGCGAAGAACTGCGCCTGCTGTATGTCGCATTGACGCGGGCGATGTGCCAGGTTGTGGTGTGGTGGGCGCCGAGTTTCTCCACCCCGATCGCCCCGCTGCATCGAATGTTGTTCGGCCGTAAAGCTGGCGACCCGGAGCCACAGCTGCGGGCCCCGGTCCCGGAAGACGATGCGACGCGGGCGCGTCTCGAGTCGTGGTCGGGCACCGATTCCGATGTGATCGCAATCGAATCCGTCGAGGGGACTCCCCTGGCGATCCCCGAGCCGATCGCCGACGTCGGCCCGCTGGAGCCGCTCGACGTGTCCCGCTTCGGTCGCACCCTCGATCAGGTTTGGCGGCGGACCTCCTATTCGGCCCTCACCGCGTCGGCGCACGACATGGTGATGGTCGGCAGCGAAGTGGAAGAGCCAGGCACGGTAGACGAACCGGACGACGAGAATCCGATCGAGGCTGCCGACGCCGTGGCTCTCGACGGGCCAATTTCTCCGATGAACGACTTCACCCCTGGTGCCGCGTTCGGCACCCTTGTGCACGAGATTCTCGAAGTGGTCGACACAACGGCTCCGGACTTGGCCGCGGAGTTGTTGCAGCGGTGCCGGGCGGCGGTTGCGACACATCTTGCGGCCATCGATCCCGAGGCGCTTTCGACTGCGCTGTCCGCAGTGTTGTCGACACCGCTCGGCTACGGCACGCTTGCAGAGGTCGCGCCGCGAGATCGTTTGGCGGAGATGGACTTCGAGCTACCACTTGCCGGCGGCGACACCCCGACCCGCGACGACGTCACCCTGCGGCGGATTGCCGCGCTGCTGCGTAGCCATCTCGCCTCCGACGACCCTCTCGTCGGCTACCCAGATCTGCTCGACAAGGTCGAAGCGACTCCGCTCCGTGGCTATCTGATCGGAAGCATCGATGCCGTTATCCGCATTCCCGGCCCTCGGTTCGTAGTGATCGACTACAAGACCAATCGCATCTCGCCGGGGCCGTTGACTGCTCTGCACTTCAGCAGGGAGGCGATGGCGGGCGAGATGATGCACGCGCACTATCCGCTACAGGCATTGCTGTATTCGGTTGCGCTGCATCGCTATCTGCGTTGGCGGTTGCCTTCCTACGACCCTGCGACCCATCTGGGTGGCGTCCAATATCTGTTCGTCCGCGGCATGGTCGGACCCGTTACCCCAGCGGGCTGCGGCGTTTTCGACTGGAACCCGCCGGCAACACTGATCGTTGCGCTGTCCGATCTGTTGGCGGGACTATGACGGACGCGCGATTGGTGCAACGGGCCAAAGGGCTGCTTGCCGTCTTCAACGAGGCGGGCGTGCTGGAGGCCGCCGATGTCCACGTTGCTGCACGGTTGCAGAAGCTCGGCGGCGAGGACTCCGAAAACGTCTTGCTGGCTGTGGCTTTCGCCGTGCGAGCGGTCCGGATGGGCTCGGTATGTGTGGAGATCGGGCGACTGCGCGAAGTGAGTGTCGACGCGGAGGAAGCCGATCTCGATGCCCTGCCGTGGCCGTCGGCTACTGAGCTGTCGGCGGAACTGCGTCGCAGCCCGTTGGTGCTCGGTCGGGCCGACAGTCCGTTGCGACCGCTACGTCTAGTCGAAACCGACGACGGCGAATTGCTCTACTTGGACCGGTATTTCCGCCAGGAGCAGACGATCAGGCAGGTGTTGGACGAACGGTCGCAACGTATTCCGGTCTTCGACGATGATGCGCTCGAATCAGGATTGCGAGAGTTCTTCGTCGATGCCGAGGATGCAAGCCGACCTTCCGTGGCGCCCGACAGGCAGCGCATCGCGGCCGCATTGGCAGTCGCGCAGTGGACGACGGTGATAGCAGGCGGACCGGGTACGGGCAAAACCCATGCGGTGGCTCGAATACTGGCTCTGCTGTTCGCGCAGCACGGCCCGGGGCTGCGGGTCGGATTGGCCGCGCCCACCGGCAAAGCCGCTGCCCAACTGGAAGAATCGGTGAACGCGCAGGCAGCGGTACTCGGTTTGCCGCCCGGCCTCAGCGCGATGACGCTGCACAGGTTGCTCGGCTGGAAACCTGGCAGCGCCAGCCGCTTTCGGCACGGTGCCACCAACAAACTCCCCTACGACGTGATTGTGGTCGACGAGACATCGATGGTGTCGCTGACGATGATGTGTCGGTTACTCGAAGCTGTTCGCCCCGATGCACGACTGCTGCTTGTGGGTGACCCGGATCAGCTCACGTCGGTCGACGCAGGTGCTGTGCTCGCGGACCTGGTTGCCAGACCTGTTGCAGCAGTGGCAAATCCGGTGTTCGACCGACTCGTCGGCGCCGACTTGGCTGCCGCGGACGATCCACTCGAAGCGGCACTGAGCCCAGCGGAGCGGCACCGACTTGCTGGTGGCGTCGTCCGGTTGAGCCGCGGTCGACGGTTCGGCGGCGCCATCGCCGAGTTGGCCGTCGCGATCAGGCAGGGCCGCGAGGACGCCGTGCTCGAGCTGTTGCACAGCGGAGTACCGGAGATTTCGTTTGCTGCGCCGGACGAGCTCGACGGTCTGCGGACCGATTTGGTCGACGCGGCAGCTGCGGTGACGACCGCTGCGCTGGAAGGTGATGCCACCGGTGCGCTCGAAGCGATCAAGGCGCACAGATTGCTCTGTGCTCATCACGACGGTCCGTACGGTGTAACGCATTGGGCGCGGCAGGCATTGGATTGGGTTGGTGCGGCCAACGGGCGGCCGATCGACCCGACCCGATGGCACGCGGGTCAACCGCTGCTCGTCACCGCGAACGACCACGAGGCGCGCATCTACAACGGTGACACCGGCGTCATCGTCGCGGACGGTCCGGACACTCTGATGGCGGCGTTTCAACGCGGCCAGGATGCAATCCTGCTACACCCGGCACGTCTGCCGGCTTTTCAAACCGTCTATGCAATGACGATTCACAAAAGCCAGGGCAGCCAGTACGACACCGTGTCCGTCCTTCTGCCTGCCCAGGCGTCCGCGCTGTTGACGCGCGAACTGTTGTACACGGCAGTCACGCGCGCCCGCAGTCACGTCCGAGTCATCGGTACCGAGGAATCGGTACTTGCAGGGGTCCGTCGCCAAGTCTTGAGGGCAAGCGGTTTGCGCAGGGTGTTCACGAACTGACGAGGGTCGTTGGCCGGGTAGTGGACCCGACTAGCTGGACCTCGGCTTGCGGCGCCCGAACCTCGCGCCGCGGGGCTGGCCTGGCTGCGCGTCCAGTTCGGCTGCCAGTGCATTTCCTAGTGCTAGAGCCGTGGTGAAGGACATCGTTGCTGCCCGGTCGACAAGCGTGGTGTTGTGGCTCTCACCGATCGCGGTGAAAACAGGCACCGCGCAGCCTTGTACGGCCCTGGCCAGCTCTTCGCTGTCGAACGGTCGCAACGACAACCAGTCGCCGCCGCCGCGAACGATGAGCACTAGCTGGGTGCTCTCGGCATCGACGGCGGTCAGCGCAGCTACGAGGCTGGCAATGGCGTCGGATCCGCTGACGACAATGCCGTCAGGTCGCTCGAGGGTGAGGTTCTTTCGAGTGATCACCGGCTCGACTGCAGCGAGTACGTCGGCGCGGGTGGACGAGTGAGCCGAGCTCAAGAGCGTGACTGTCGAAATCGGCCGTGGCCACGGCGCGGCCTCGAAGTCGCGGCAATGGATATCGCTGCCGAGCAGTCTGTCCGGATTGCCGCGCGAGGTGAGCAGGCCTTCCACGGCAAACCTCAGTCCGCGCGCCCATGCACCGAGCTCGCCGGTCGGCCTGACCTCCGTGGCGCTCAAGTAGACATCCGAATCCTCGTGCTCCGAGCGCAGGACGCCGGAGACCGTCGCAGCGGACCCGACAGTCAGGACATCGGGCAGACCGACGCCCTCGATGAAACCGTCACGCTCCGGCGCGATGTCGCGACCGATCCGCACGTCCACGACGGGCGGGTAGTCCGGATGGTCGACCGCAAAATCGAACCGGTAGCCCCCCTTGTATGGGTAGGCGGTCACACATTCGCCGTAAATAGTGACCAGGCTGGCGTGCAGGTACTCGCGGTCGGGTTGAAAGTCCACGTCCAGCCCCCTTTCGCGGATGTCTGTATCGACAAGTACACCGGCTGTGGAGCGCTCGCGCAAAGCGACGGTGAGACGAAACACTGCGGACCGGATGAGTAGTTCGGCGCGACCTTGGGTAACCGGTCGGTAGTCAATCGAAGGAGATAGGAAAGTTATGGCCAAGTTCACGTTGCCGGGTCTGTCCGCAGAGCAGGGCGCAGAGGTCGCAACAGTGCTTCAGGAACGACTGAGCGCATACAACGACCTGCATCTCACGCTCAAGCACATCCACTGGAACGTTGTCGGTCCGAACTTCATCGGAGTTCACGAGATGATCGACCCGCAGGTCGAACTCGTTCGCGGATTTGCGGACTCGGTTGCCGAGCGCATCGCCGCCCTCGGCGGATCGCCGAAGGGCACGCCAGGTGCGATCATCTCCGACCGCTCGTGGGACGACTACTCGGTAGGCCGCGACAGCGCGCAGGCGCACCTCGCCGCGCTGGACCTTGTCTACATCGGAGTCATCACCGACGGCCGCAAGGCTATTGCCAAGGTCGGCGACGTCGACCCGATCACCGAGGACCTGCTGATCGGCCAGACCGGTGATCTCGAGCAGTTCCAGTGGTTCGTCCGCGCACATCTCGAGAACTCGGGTGGCTCGTTGATTCACGAAAACGGTCACACCGAGAAGGAAGCCGCGAGCCAAGCTCGCTGATCCGGCGATAGGGAGGTCGGCACACGGGAAGTTGCCAGCATCGTGCCAGCCGACCCCCACCTTCCGGGCGTCAGATGGGATGTGGCTTCGCCCCGTCGGGGCGTCGTCCCATTCGAGATACGCCGGAAGGATCGACGAAGATGATCGAGAAAGTCACGAAGCACCGCAGGACACTGGCCAAGGTCGCGATTACTGGAGCGCTCGTCGCTGTCCCGATGACGGCGGTGGCAGTACCTGCCATGGCCGACCCGCTCCCGGGCACGACCCAAGCCGATCGCGACTGGAATCACGACCGCGACGGGGACGGACATCGCCACGACCGCGATGGGCGCGATCAGTGGCAGGACCCAGGACAGTGGCAGAACCCGGGCCAATGGCAGCAGCAGGCGCCGCAGTCCGGGTTGCCGGCGTGGCTCAGTGCATTGATCCCGAGCGGACTGTTCGGCAGCAGCTGACTGTCCTCCTGCATCGCACGCTCCACTATCGACCGCCATGCGCGGGAAACCGCGTCTGCGGTAGGTGAGTGGAGTGGCTAGCAGCGTCAGGCGATCGAGGTCAGCTGTGAGCCGAGCTGTGGAGCCCGGCGACTAATCCACAGGGTGAGCTCTTCGGCAGGTAGCGGCGGACTGTGGTGATAGCCCTGGGTGATGTCGCAGCCGTATTGCCGCAGCGCAGCGAGCGTTTCTGTATCTTCGACGCCTTCGGCAACCAACAGCGCGCCGAGGCTGTGTGCGAGCGCCGCCGTCGAGCGGACGATTGCGATGGATCGTTCGGACGGGAGCCGGGAGACGAACACCTTGTCCAGCTTCAGCTCGTTCACCGCGAGATCCTGCAGGTGGGCGAGTGACGAACAGCCGGTGCCGTAGTCGTCGATCGATAGTCCGACGCCGAGATCCTGGAGGGATTCGACAACATGACGCGCTCGGACGGAGTCCGTCATCAATACGTTCTCCGTGATCTCCAACGTCAGGAACGCCGCAGGCACGTCGTAGGTGGTGAGCAGCCTGTCGATGTCGGTGACAAGCGCGACGTCCATCAGATTGGTGATGGACAGGTCCACGGCGACCCCGATTGGGGACCCGGCGTCTCGCCAGCGACGAGCTTGTCGTAAAGCGAGCTCGAGCACGATCGTCGTGAGCGGTCGCATCAGGCCCGCCTGCTCCGCATGAACCAGGAACTCGTCCGGTAGCAGCAGGCCACGCGTCGGATGCTTCCAGCGCACCAGTGCCTCGACACTGCGGATCGTGCCGTCGTTGGTGTCGACCTTCGGCTGATAGTGACACGTCAGCTGGCCGGAGGTGATGGCCGTGCGTAGTTCCTCGATCGTTCTGGCTCGGTCGAGAATGTGCGCGTCTTTGTCGGCGTCGTATACGACGATCGAAGACTGTGTGCTCTTGGCGCGATACATCGCGACGTCGGCGCGCTGGAGTAGCTCGTCAGGTCGAGCGCAGTGCTCCGGGCAGAGCGCGATACCGATGCTTGCGGCAACGTGGACCGTGATCTCCTCCAGGTCGAACGGTGCGCGTAGTGCCTCTACCAGCCGTTCTGCCAGTGCGTGTGCAGTTTCGGTGTCGGCGCCGGCCGGTAGGACCACAGCAAATTCATCGCCTCCGAGGCGAGCGAGCAACTCTCCCGTTCGCACCGATCGCGAGAGTCGGTCGGCGACTTGGACGAGCAGGCGATCTCCGACGTGGTGGCCGAGAGAGTCGTTGATTTCCTTGAATCGGTCGAGGTCCATCAGCAGCAATCCTGGGCCGGCCATGGGCGTGGGGCCTGATTGCAGCACGTGTGTGAAGGAGTAGGTCGACAGCGCGGTTGTAACGGCACGACGATTGGCGAGTGTTGTCAATTCGTCGGTTCGTGCCTGTTGGTGGCTGTCGGCCAATGCGCTGATCTGGTTGAAGGACATGACCAACCGGCCGGCAACCGCGACGATGGTGAACGCGGACAGCAGCACGGCGAGCAGCGGGATCGGCAGTGTGTGGTCGAGGACGAGCAGACCCACCGCCGTCACGGTGCAGACCAGGGGCGGAATCAAGATGGCGAGTCGCGGGAGCGAGCGATCGGCTCGGGCGACCGGTTTCAACCAGCTCGCCGCAGCGATCAGAACGAATGCTGCGGGCCAGCCCGCGTCCGGCAGGTACCCCTCGGTGAAGGTGCCGTCGCCGGTCCTGAACAGATAGTGGATGTCCGCCAACGCGTACAGCGCGAGTCCGGTAACGAGTAGTGCCCAGCGCGGGTCCGAGCGCCAGCCGACCGCTGTCAGCGAGCCGACAGCGAGGGCTAGAAGCAGCAAATCTCCTGCGGGATAAGCTAATCCGACAAGGACCGCCGTTTGGGATCCACCTATGGACGCACTGATCGGTCCGAACGCTATCGCTGCGACAACGGCGGCGAGGGTCAGGCCCGCGGTGCATCCGTCGAGCCAGATTGCGGCGGGCAGCCCGGGTCGACGCACGCGCAACAGGACGACGAGACCGGCGTAGACGAGCGGGTAGAACGCCAGGTAGGCGGGGTCGGCGATCGATGGGGAGTGGCCGTCCGGAACCAGTACCGCGAACAGCACATCCCCTATTCCCGCGCTGGCCATGCCGGCTCCGATGAGCAACCACGCCGACCGTTCCGCTCGGATATAGATCCCGCGTGCAGCGACGAGCGCCGAAGCGCCGAGCGTCAGCGCATCGAAGAGCCAGTTGTCCAACAGCACGATGCGGCCTTCGTGGGACCGCAGCACCGTGGACAGAGTAAGGCCGGCAAGGCTGACGAGAAGAATGACAAATAGGACCCGGACGGAGCGAGGCGCGGTCGTAAAGCGGGATTCGATGTCGGAGCGCGCGCCGGGTATCGATTCGCTCACGAACTTTCTCCCTCGACGAACCGCTCAGACACTTGTCCCAAAAGGCGGAAAGACCGGATCCCGAGTCCAGTCTGTTACACATATCAAAACACGTCGTCGGCCTAGTTTGAAGAGGGTTTTCATACTTTAGGTATTTTTCTTGGACGGCTCTCGCCAAGGTCCGGCTTACCTACTTTTCCTGCCGCGCGGCACTACCCGGCATCGTTCGCAAAAGTGCGTCGCACACGCGGCCGAGCTCGCTGGTCGTTTCGTCGTCGAGTCCGGAAAACACCAGCGATCGGACCAGTTCGACATGACCCGGTGCGGCGCGTACGAGTTCGGCACGGCCGTTCTCGGTCAAGACCGCGAGCATGGCCCGGGAATCTGTCGGGGACGGTTCGCGACGAACCCACCCACGCTTTTCCATACGCGTGACGACGTGGGAGATGCGGGAAAGCGACGCGTGGGATCGCGCGGCCAGCCAGCTGAGCCGGATGGAGTTGTGCGGTGCGTCGTCCAGTTCGACGAGAACGCTGTACTCGAAGTGCGACATACCGGAGTCGCGCTGCAGCTGGGCCTCCAGCGCGGCGGGGAGTGTGATCATCACATTGGCCAGTTTTCGCCAGGCGACTTGCTGATCGGCCGTCAACCACTGCGGATCGTCCATGGCGTCGAGTGTACTCATTTTGTTGACGCTTAAACTAAAAGCCGATACGATTGAAGCATCAACTAGTCGAAGTCAGCGTCGGAAGGAATTCGATGACCGCCACCGCAGTACGTATGCCTGCGGCATTCATCGGTCATGGAAATCCGATGAATGCGCTGGAGCGAAACAAATACACGCGGGCGTGGCGCTCGTTCGGCGAATCGATTCCGCGCCCTCGCGCAATCCTGGTCGTTTCGGCTCACTGGTACACCAATGCGACCGCGGTAACCGCGATGCCGAAACCTCGAACGATCCACGACTTCTACGGCTTTCCGCAGCCGCTGTTCGATGTCGAATACCCCGCTCCCGGATTGCCCGAGCTTGCGACCGAAGTCGCCGACCTCGTCTCCCCGACCTGGGTTGGCCGCGACCTCGACAGCTGGGGCATCGATCACGGCACGTGGTCCGTGCTTGTGCATGCGTTCCCCGATGCGTCCATACCGGTGGTGCAGCTCTCGCTCAACGCGTTCAAGGATTTCGATCATCACCTCGAACTCGGCAGAAAGCTATCGGCCCTGCGTGACTCCGGAGTCCTGATCGTCGGCAGTGGCAACGTCGTCCACAACCTGCGCGCAGTCGACTTCGCCAAACCGGAGGCAGGCTTCGACTGGGCCTACCGTTTCGACGATGCCGCACGAGAAGTGTTGCAAGCCAACCCGACCGAGGTCGCCGCTCTCGACAGTCACGCAGATTTTCGCAATGCCGTACCGACGCCGGACCACTTTCTGCCGCTGCTCTACATAGCCGGCCTGGCCGACACCGAACCCCTCGACCTACTCGTCGACGGCCACGCCGCCGGGTCGATCTCCATGGCGTCCTACACCCTCGGGATGCCGCCCCCGGTTCAGGCCTGAGCCGCGCCGAGTACCCGCTCCAGATTGCGCAGCGTGATGTGAATGTTCTTGCGCTGGAAGGCTGCGAACGACGGTGACCCAGTCACGATGCGGTCGAAGGCGGCGGCAACGGAATCGGACCAGCCGCGACGATCGTCGTGCCACGTCTCGGTGACCTTCGTCCCGCTACCCTGCGGCTCGAACCTGTACTCCCAGGAGGCGATAGGTCCGCGAAGGCGAGGGGTGCCGATGCCGATGACGTGTACACGGAAGGCGAAACGCTCGCCAGGATCGGCTGCCGTGACAGTGCAGCGCGTCGTCCACCGTGCGAGCCCACGCTTGTTGCGCCCCTCGAACACCATTCCGACATAGGCGCCGTCCCGAGGTTCGAGGACAGTCGCGCCCTGATTCTCCGGACTCCACTTCCCCATCTGCGTTGGGTCGCTGATGTGCGAATAGACGGTCATCGGGTCGGCAGCAACATAGATGCTGTCGGATACGGACATATCTCGACTCATGCCACCATCGTGTCACCGACCCGCGCCCGACCGCCGTCGGCTACCGCTTCTGTGCGGTGACCAGCAGGTATTCCAGTGCCCAATCCGAGTGTGCGGCACCGGCTGTGCGGTCGTCGGTACGGGTGAGGAATGCCTCGAAGTCGTCGTCGAGCGCGGCGACGCGATCCGGATCGCCCGCGACCGCGTTGTAGACCGCAATGGTGGGTCCGTAGTTGGCTTTGAAGAATTCCCGCATCTCGACGGGCGACGCGAACTTCCGCGCAGGCCGCACGGTTCTGCGTGTGAGCGTGATGTTGTCGACGCGATCGCCGAACAGTTCGCGGACGTGGTCCTCGTCGCCCCAGAGTGGCGGCGGCTGCGCACCGGCAGGCGGCGGCGGTGCGTAGGGACCCATGGTCTTGAACAGCTGGCCGATCACACCTGCCGGCGTCCAGTTGATCATCGCGATCGTTCCGCCGGGGCGACAGACACGGATCATTTCGTCCGCGGTCTGCTGATGATGTGGCGCGAACATTGCTCCGACGACGGAGAAGACGACGTCGAAATCGTCATTGGCGAAGGGCAGTGCTTCGACGTCGGCTTCGGTCCAGGTCAGGTCGAGGCCACGTTCCGCCGCACGTGCACGACCGACGTCGAGCAGTTCCGGCGTCAGGTCGGAGGCGACGACGCGCGCTCCCAAGGCCGCAGCAGGCAGCGACGCGTTGCCGGCTCCTGCCGCAACATCCAGGACGTGTTGTCCCGCAGTAATTCCCGCGGCCGCGACGATCGTCGGTCCGAGGTCTGCGATGAGGTCCGTGGCTACGGCCGGGTAGTCCCCCGATGCCCACATCGAGCGGTGTTTCGCTTTGAGGGCTTTGTCGGCATCGGTCGACGTGATGGTCGGGTTCACGGTGGATGTCATGTGGTCTCCTTGCGGCGTTGCACCGGTGCACGGTGACGAAATTCGAACTCGTCAACCATGCGGCCGGGCGCCGAAAGCTTCCAGATATCCGACGGTGGTGGACCGTCCACTCGCGGGTGCGCACATTCGACCCAGGGGGAGGTAGCGATCTTGCGACGGCTGTGCTGCCTCGAATGCGCGCACCAGTCGGGCGGGCTTACGGCAACAGATCTTCCTTGTGCTCGACGAGTGGTCGAACGTCGGCAAAACTGTCCGCGAACACCCCGCCAGGACTCGGGCACCCTGCAAGCCGGGCGGCGATTTCGGTTGCCCTGTCGAAGCTTTCGCATTCGACGACCCAGTAGCCTGCGATTACCTCCTGCGTTTCGGCATAGGGTCCGTCGGTGACGACCGGGGCGCCGGCTTGTACCTGCACACGTCGAGTGTGGACGGGTTCGTCGAGTCCCCGGGTTTCGACGAGTTCACCCGATTCGACGAGATCGTTGGTGAACGACTGCATGAATTCGCCCATTGCGGCGAAATCCTCGGGCGCCCAGCCTGCCATCGTCGCGTAGTCGGCCTGCGAACCGTAGGTCAGGATGATGTATTTCATGGTCTTGATCCTCTCGTTGGGTTGCCTTCACCGAAGATGTCGAAGCTGGGCACGCCGTCCGGACATCGCTACGAGAACTATTTTGATCGAGTTCGACGCTCGTATGTGTCTCGTGCCCGGCTATGCGCCGACCTGAGTAGTTCGTGAACCGTCGGGGTGGTCGCTGTGCCCGGATCGACGACGCTCACCCAGCCGGCGCTTGCGTAGACGGGATGTGCAATCACCACGTCCGCAGTGCTCGGATCGACGTCGTCCGTCTCGGATTCCCGTGGCACTGATTCCCGCGTCTCGCGGCCGATCAGTGTGCGGAACGTCGAGGCGACGACGGCAATGTTCACGCGATAGGTGTCGGGTCTGTCGAGGCGGGAGCCTTTGTCGTCGGGATAGTCCTTCGTCACGATGGTCGCGAAGGGTTGCGTTCGTGGCACCACCCCGTCCGGTGCGTAGTAGAAGAACAGATCACCCCAGCTGATCTCGGGGGATCCGTCGCCGGGTTGCGGTTCGAGGGTGAGGACGCCGTCCAGGTCGCCGATGTAGCTTCTGATCTCGTCGAGGCTCATGTGTTCTAGCGTGTCATTCAAGTCCCTGTGGAGACTTCGACGCAGCAGAGCTGGGAGGATCCGATGGAAGGTCGCAAGTCACCCCTTGGGACCGCCGACGTCGCGCGGGAATCGCGATACTCCGTTCAGCAGATCCGCAATCTGGAGCGCGACGGTGTGCTGCCCGACGTTCGGCGTGGACCGACCGGCTATCGGATCTACTCCGACGTTCATGTCCACGCTGCCCGGGCCTATCGAGAACTGGCTGCCGGCGTCGGACCCGTCGAGGCCAAGATAGTGATGCGAGCGCTGTACACGCTGCCGAAGAAGGATCTGCTCGAACTACTCGACGCTGCGCACGCGCGATTGCATGCTGAGCGCCAAGATCTCGCTCGAGCACAACAGGCTGTTGCGGCGATCGCTGCGGAAACGATCGACGATTCTCGTTCGTCGGATGCGATGAGCATCTCCGAACTCGCCGACGCACTAGGAATCAGACCGTCGACGCTGCGGCACTGGGACGCCGAAGGGCTCGTAGTTCCTCGTCGCACATCCACCGCCGAAGCCCGAATGTACGCGCCGAGCGACGTGCGGGACGCGCGGATCGTGCACCAGCTGAGACTTGCCGGCTACGGCATCGAATCGCTACGAGCGCTGCTGCCGGACCTGCGCAGCACTCGACGGTGGACCGACGTCGGCGAAGCGTTGGCAGCACGCGACGTCAGCATCACAAACCGTTCGTATGCGCTGCTGCGCGCCGCCGCGGCGCTCGCGCCCCTCCTCGACTACGTCGACACGTGATCGCTCGGTACGACGACCTTCGTTGGCTGCTTGTCGGAAGCTGTGATCTCCACGATCGGAAGTCGCAGCGCGCCCGTCGCAAAGTCGGGAACCGCAGCACATTTCGGCCGAACCGGTTCGATCCGCTGGTAGGTGGCTCCGAGTGACGATCGGGTGTCTGCCTCGCCCTTGTTTGGCCAGAACGCCATTGCACGTTCTGCCTGCGCGGTGATGGTGAGCGAGGGGTTGACACCGAGGTTGGCTGTCACGGCCGAACCGTCGGCGACGTGCAGACCGGGATGGCCGTAGACCCGCTGGTAGGGATCGACGACGCCGGTCTCGGGTGAGTCGCCGATGACGCAGCCGCCGATGTAGTGCGCTGTCGCCGGAATGTTGAAGATGTCCATCGCGAGGCTGTGGGTATCGCCTTCGATCTTGTCGGCGAACCGGCGGCCGATGTCGTGGGCGACCGGGATCCACGTCGGATTCGGTTCTCCCGTCCCCTGTTTGGTCTTCAGCAGGCCGCGGCGGCGGTACGACGTCAGCGAGTTGTCCAGCGATTGCATGATCAGCAGAATCACCGAACGATCGGAGGCGCCACGGGCATTGAGGCTGCGTGCGAACACGATTGGATGCAACACGATCGCGAGCAGGAACCGCAGGAAGCGGAATGCGCCGCCGTCCACGATCGGGACCGACATCGGGAACAGTGCGTTCTGGCCGGAACCGTAACGGCAGACCTCGACGTGGGTGTCGGCTTCCGGATGGATCGACGACGTGATGGCGATGCCCTGCGCGAAGTCGGTGCGCTTGTTGCTGACGACGTTCAGGATCGCTTCGGAGTTGCTTCGGGTGAGCTCGCCGAGCGTGGGTGACAGATTCGGCAGCGTTTCCTCGTCGCGCATCTTGTGCAGCAGCTTCTGGGTGCCGAGCGCTGCTGCGGCAAAGACGACCTGTTCGGCGGTGAACGTCTTGCGGCCCTTACGGATCCAGCGATTCGACTGCACCGTCTCGACGGCGTACCCACCACTGGCAAGCGGCTCGACTTTGGTCACCGTCGTCAACGGGTGGACTTCTGCGCCACCCTGTTCGGCGAGATAGAGGTAGTTGGTTGTTGTCGTGTTCTTTGCGTTGTGCGGGCAGCCGGTGAAACACCGCGCACAGTGCACGCAGCCGGACCGGCGCGGACCCGCACCGCCGAAGTACGGATCGTCGACCTCTTCGCCTTCGCGACCCTCGTTGAAGAACACGCCGACGTTGGTCATATGGAAGGTGTCGCCGACGCCGAGGTCGTCGGCGATGTCACGGATGACCTCGTCGGCAGGCGTCATCCGTGGATTGGTCGCGACGCCGAGCATGCGCTTCGCCTGGTCGTAGTACGGGGCGAGTTCGCTGCGCCAATCGGTGATGTGCGACCACGCTTTGTCGGTGTAAAACGCGGGCAGGGGTTCGTAGAGGGTGTTGCCGTAAATGAGCGATCCGCCGCCGACGCCCGCGCCGCTGAACACCGCGCACTTGCCGAGGATGCTGATCCGCTGCGGACCCGTCATGCCGAGTCGGGGTGCCCAGATGGATTTGCGAACGTTCCAGTTGGACTTCGGGTAGTCGCCGTCGTTCCAGCGCCGACCTGATTCGAGCACACCGACGCGGTAGCCCTTCTCGGTCAGTCGCAGCGCGCTCACGCTGCCGCCGAAGCCGGATCCGATCACCAAGACGTCGTAGTCGAAGTCTGTCATTTGTTGTCCTTCTCGGTCGGTGGCGTCGCTATCGAACAGTCAACCCCTACTCATGATCACGTGCACGCATTCGAGTGGCCAGATATTGCTGGCCAACAAATCGATATTTCCGGCCAAAGGCCCTCCGGGCTCGTGAGTCTTTTTGGAGGGCGGGGCGCTCCGAAAGTGCGCACGAGGCGCGTAGCGCCCTTATCGCCGCCAGAGCAGATCGATTTCGACTCGCGCGAAGCGCCAGCCCTCGTCCGTCCGCACGGCGTCGTAGCGATAACGAACGCCAAGTGAGGTGTTGACCTCGGGCTCTGCCGCCCGCGGGACCATCGTCGCGATCACGTTCGCCGCTACCGTTGCGGTATCGCCATCGAGGTGGACCTGCACGTCGCCGACGTGATGCTGCGTCGTCTCGAAGTCCTGATGATTGCGGACCACCATCTCGATGATGGCGTCCAGTCCCTCGACCACGCCACCGGGCGTCGCCGCGTCGGCAGTCGCGAGATACAGGTTGCGAAAGTCCTCGAAGTTCTTGCTGTCGATGGCCCCACCCACCGCATGTGCGAGACGCGTCAGTTCGTCGCGGTCGAGCAACTCCAGCAGGCGGATCGATTGCGCGATCGTGAAGTCCACTGGCTCTCCTGAATTCGACTGACAGAGGCTTTGGTCGGAGGCCAAGGATAGGTGTCAGGCAGAGAGCAGCGCTAGAGCAGGGCAACGACCGAAGATGGGAATTGCCCTGGTGTTGGCGTGGTAAGGGATTCCTTCGGTATGGCCGGTGCCGCGTCGGTGTCCCAACATTCGGGATGCGACGCGGTGGTGCGTCTTACGCCAACGCAGCACCGATTTCTCGAACTGTTGCATTGCACTGTGGAGGGATTCGCCCACGCTCACGGTGAGCTGATCGGTCGAGGATGCAACCGCGTCGTCGACCGTGCGCTGTCCGGCAAGAACCCGACCGCGGACGGACGGAACCGACAAATACGCCGGCGACTCGATGCGACTGAGTTCCGGCGTACGGCATAGGCTTTCGACGATCTTGTAGTTTTGCGACTGAATTGCGCTTGCGCCATCGGTGTACTCGCGGAACTTCAGAAACGCCACAGGCTGCATCGTGGCAACCATCGAAAAGAGCAGCGACGTATCACGGAACGACTTTTCGGCCGATGCGAGTGCGTGTATAGCGCGCGCTCCCATGCCGAGCGACAAGGCCTGAATCGTGCTGGCCAGATTCACCGCCACCGCCGCGAATGTCGCTTCGTACGACTGCAATACGCGAATGAACAGGTATTCGTCGTGCACGAGACTGACGGGCAGAATGCTCCGCCGCAAGGTCAGGTGCTCGCCCTTTGCCATGTCGTTGCGGACCGCTGCGCACATGTGTCGGGCCGACTCGAGTGCGTGTGCAGTGTCGGGCCCGTCGAACGCTATGCCGAGTCGCTCCATTGCCGGACGTGCGATGCGCATGCCGAGGCGGCACCTTTTGGTGACTGTGCGCAGGTCCGGTCGAAGTACAGGTAGTCGATCGTCGGTGCCGTCGAGCACCGAGAGTTCGAAATGCATGATGTCGGTGACCAATTGCAGCACGAGTCGATCGCTGCGTCGCGCGGCGGCCATAGGACAACCATCAGTGTCCGCGGCAGGTAACGCCAGCAGTTCGAGCGCAAGGTAACTCGGGTTGTCGAAACGTTCGTCGAACTTGTCGAGGGCGACACTCAGAAATCGAGCGAGTGTGCTGTCGCCGGCGATCGAACCTTCGCGAACTCGCGAACGTACCTGGTCGAGAGCCTCTAGTACGTCCGCCTCGACCGAGTGCTTTCCGACGCGTTGGAATGTCGCGAGGACGGCGTCGTAGGGGAACGTGTCCGGATTGGGCTCGCGAAGCCACGTCGTCAGTACGTTCACGGGATTGCACTCCTGATCGCCTGGGTAGCACCAATGGTCCGTCCAGACGAGCGCGGCAAGAAGTGCCCCAAGGGTTGGTTGTCGGCCCACCTTGATGAGCGGGGCCCGACCGAACTGTCGTACCGTGCGGGTAGCTTCCCGTGCGACAGCACCGAGGGAAGGCACGATCCCAAGGTGAGTCTGACGCTCGACGGCACGGATATCGGACGCAATATCGTTCGCGTCGAGGGTGTCGCCGAATCGGCTCCCGATCAGTCTGCGGCGCACGAGCAGCCCGCCTACGTAGCCAAGTATCTCGAGAGAATCGGGGTTCTCTTCGGCACGCCGGAGCGATTCGCCGAGCGCTTCTCTTCGCCGCTGCTCATCACCCCGACCCGGGTATACACCTGACTACATCGGACGAAGATCGATCAGCTTTCGCAGCCGCTGCTTGTCCCGCTCCAGGCGGCGCGCTTCGTAGGCAATAGGGAAGTACCGCAATCGTTCCGGGAGCATCGGCACACCGCGGGCGACGGCCCAGCCGAGGGCGCGGAGTTTGCGTTCGTCCGTCGCTGTCCATTCGATCCCGAGTTTGCGGCGTGCTACTTCGGGGGTGGAGCCAACGGTCGCGAGGTATTGCATCTTGCCGATGGGTGCGGTGACCGCGGTCCACAGCGGTCTGAACGCCCGCGGCAGTTGCGGTGGTGCGGGCAGCTGCGCGGACAGCCGCAGGAAGTCCTGCGTGACGGCTGTTGCCTTCAAATCGTGAGCGACGACGTCTTCGAAGTAGACGACGAAATCCGCGTACGTCGCGGGGATTTCCTTCTCGGCGACCCTGAAGTTGCGCATCAACTGCACAGTTTCTTGGTAGTACGCCTCCTTCTCGGCGTACGAAAGAGGTTGCCTGGCAAAATATTTCGCGCCCTCACAGAAGGCGTAGGTCCCGGTGTGCAGTACCCATGCCCACGGTTTGGTCGACAGGGCGGTGTGTCGGACGCCATGAGCGTCAACCGAATTCAGGTGCCTGTGCATCTCGCGCAGGCGATCGGCCTCTGCGATCGCCTCGTCACCGCCGTACACCCACATCATCACCGACGCGATGCTGCGCGCTGCCCGGCCGAGTGGGTCGGTCCGGAAGGTCGAGTGTTCGTCGACAACGGTCGAGATGGTCGGTTCCATCGTCTGCAACAAAAACGCTGTCCCGGCAGTCAGCGAGAAGGAGACGAGCCCGGTTTCGTCCCACATCCGGGTCCCCGGCTCGATGGGACGCCGCGAAGGACGGGCGGGTGGCTTGATCTCGGCTACTGCTCGGGTCACGATGGCGATCTCCCTCGACGATGAAAGAGTTATGCGATAACTCTCTCACTGTATCGCGAACCAAGTCGAGTAGACAGGGCCGCCCCGACCCGAACGATTCGGATCGAGGCGGCAGTCAGCGCTGGATCAGGGATTCATCTCATAGGTGTTCGCATGTGCGCGAGCCTGTGCCCACACCGTCTCGAAACGCTCGGCATCGGCGACCGGACGCTGGATGCACCTCAGCGCACCAGCGTATTGGGCCGGCGTTGCCGTCGGCTTGGCGGACAGCGCCAGCGCATGCGTCGAGAAGTCGCGGACGAAGACGTCGAAGATCTGGTCGACCACCGCGTCGTCCGTGCCGGCGATCGCGGCCTGTTCCAGGATCAGCTCCGCGAACGGGATCAACGAGAACATCTCGCCGAACGACAGCAGGAAATCGAGGTCGGCTCGCTGCGACTTCGACGGCGGGGCACTACCGAGCAGCGCCTGCAGTGCGTCGATCTGCTCGACGAACTTGCCGACGTTGGGCAGATGAGCAGCCTTCTCGAAGGTCGGGCGCCAGTCGTGGAACTTGACCTTGAACAGGCCCTTCGTCGGTCCCTGTTCGAACAGAAACTTGTCGTCCGCGAAATCGCGACGGGTCGGCACGGGTGCGAACGCCGACTTCGCAGGCCGCAGGCGTTTCACAACCGGTCCGGCGGAGCGAATTGCCTTGCGGGAGAGCGAGAATGCCGTTCGGAACGCGCCGTCGGGAATGCGGCTCTGCTCCGCCTTCTTCGGATCGCGCAGTCCGAGTAGTGCCAAGCTGGTGTCGGCCGGGTTGAAGAGGTAGTTCGGCATGAACTTCAACGCCAGCGCCAAGTTGATGTGGACCGTGCCCTCGAGCTTGGGCAGACCCATGATGCCGAGCGCGCCCATCTGGAAGTACGTGTCCTTCTCGAAGCCGCGCGCCGAAATGATGTCGAACATGTCCTCGATCGCCTTGAGCCCCTGGCGCGTGACCGTCATCTTTTCGATCGAGTTGTAGAGCACGTAACGGCGATCGTCGATCGACGCCGACCGCATGTAGTCGATCGAGCGCTCGCTGTAGAGCTTCATGGCGAGCAGACGCGCGTAGCTGTCGGTGAAGAGTCGGCGGACCTGGGCGAAGTCGGTGACCTTCGTGTCGAAGAGGACGCGGTTCTCGGCGTGGGTGAGTGCCTCGTAGAACGAGTGCTCGACTATGCCGATCGCACCGAAGCCGAGGTTGAACTTGCCGACGTTGACGGTGTTGATCGCCGCATCGAACGCTGCCGGCCCGGTGTGCAGGATGTCTTTCTTGGCGACGGGATATTTCTCCAGATCGAATGCGGCGACGTACATCTGAGATGCAACGACGTTGTCTCGCAGCTTGTAGGCCTTGTGCTGGCTGTCGGCGACGAAGAAGACGTAGCCTTCCGGACCCTCGATGCCCTCGATGCGGCCGAACACCGAGACCATGCCCGCAAGGTTGCCGTTGCCGATGTAGTACTTGCCACCGCTCGCCGAGTAGCCACCACGGGAGTTCGGCGTCAACACCATGTCGGTCTGGTAGATGTCGGCGCCGTGCTCCTTTTCGGAGAGACCGAACGCAAAGATTGCGCCCGAATCGAGTAGATCGGCTGCCTTGCGCTTGGCGTCTGCGTTGCTGGACTGCCAGATTGGCCCTAGGCCGAGGATGCTGACCTGCCAGACGTACCAGTACTGGATGCCGTAGAACCCGAGAATCTTGCTCATCATCGCGATACGCGCTGTGTCCCAACGCTTGTCAGGGTCGCCCGCCGCCTCGGCAGCCGGTGTCAGCAGTGTCGCGAACACCCGCTCGCGCTTGACGAAGTCGAGGAAGTCGGCGTACCAGACGCGCTCGCGATCGTCTTCGAGGAGCTGGCGTTTTCCGAGCGTTTCGAAATAGTCGATCGTCGCTTCGAAGATGCGTCGGGTCGGCGCGTCGAACTCGGAAAAGTCTGGTGTGCGCGGATTGAACAGGGCGGTCATCGGTGTCCTTCGGATCGAAACGGGTCCGGGGTTGGCAACAATTATTCAGCAATGTAGCATTATTATTCATGAGTGTAGAAACTTCGGATCGGCGTGCGCGGGCAGCGCACCTCGGACCGGAAAAGCGACGTCCGCAGGTGCTGGACGCTGCCTTGGCGATTGCGGTGGAGCAGGGGGTCGCCGCAGTCACCATCGGCGCCGTCGCCGATCGGATGCAGGTCACACGGCCGGTCGTCTACTCGTGCTTCACCGATCGTGTGTCACTCATCGAGGCGATGCTGCGCCGTGAAGAGCAGAACCTCATCTCCGGCGCGATCGCAGCACTTCCGCGCGGCCGCGCTGATGCAGACGCGCAAGTGTTCGTCGACGGTTTCCGCGCGCT
Organism: Antrihabitans spumae; assembly: GCF_043944905.1. Lineage (NCBI taxonomy): Bacteria > Bacillati > Actinomycetota > Actinomycetes > Mycobacteriales > Nocardiaceae > Antrihabitans > Antrihabitans spumae. The sequence continues at coordinate 43,421 of NZ_JBIMSN010000056.1, read as the reverse complement.
GCTCGACACTGTCGCAGCCCGCACGGATTCGTGGCGCATCGTCTTCGACGCCGATCCGGACCCCGCCGTCGCCGACAAGTTCGGCCGCGGTCGTTCGGTGGTCGCTGACTTCTTCGCACGCCGCATCAGGCCGACCCTGGAACTGTGGGGAACGGTCGACATCGAGCGCAAGCTACCAGTGCTCGTTGAGCACTTCATGTCCGCAAGCGAGGGTGCGGTGCGTTCGCTGCTGCACGACGAATCCGACTGGACACCAGCAGAACTCGCCGACTTCATCGGCAACGCCGTCTACCGTGCCTTCCGGCATGCGTGACACTGACCCCATAAACCTCAACGAGGAGGACGCACACATGAGTGGTGCACACGAGATCGCCAAACGCGGCTGGCCGTTCGACCCGACGCAGCGTCGCCAGGACTACGGATTCTTCGGACCGGATTCGCCGACCTGGAAGGTCTGGACCGCTCCGACGGCGCTGATCGGATTCCAGCGCTCTGTCGTGCTCGAACATTTCGATCCGTTTCTCGCCGCCGCGGTCGCTGACGAGTAAGGCATCTACACCGACCCGAAGGGCCGCCTCGACGGGACACTGTCCTACTTCTTGATCGCCGCGATCGGCGACAGCCGCTCTGCCATCCAGACATCGGAGATGCTCCAGCGCGTCCACGCAAAGGCGACGGGTATCGAGCCGATCAGTGGAAAGCGCTACAGCGCAAACGATCCCGCGTCACAGCTGTGGATCCACGTTACCGGTTGGCATTCGGTGCTCAAGTGCTACGAGCTGTACGGACCCGGCCCGCTGAGCCCTGACGAGGAAGCGCAGTACTGGCGCGAGTGTGTGGTCGCCGCTGAACTGCAGACCTGCAAGCCGTCCGATGTGCCGTCGTCCCGCGATGAGGTCCGGGAGTACTTCGCGCGGATGCGGCCGCAACTGTGCTCGTCCGAGCATGCGCACAAGGCGATGCACTACCTACTGCGCACCCCGTATGCCAACGGCAAGCTGCCGTTCTGGGGTCTCAGCCGCCTCCTTGCACCGGCGACTATCGCCTCGCTGCCGAAATGGATGCGCGAGCTCGGCGACTTCGACCAGCCGAATCTTGTCGACCGGGGTTTCAAGCCGTTCGTGAGCACGGTGGTCAAGATGACCAGCAGCCCGAAAATCGAACTCGGAGTGATCAAACCGGTTCTGCCGATGACACATTCGGTGCTGCGCCAGAACTACGAGGGTGCGCCGCCGTTGCGCGCGACGACGGTCACTCCCGAGCAGGCTCGGGCGCTGTACGGCAAACGCGCTGTGGCGGTAGAAGACTCGGCGACTGCCTAGGCTTCGACGGACTCATGGCGGCGGAGCAGTCTCAACATCACCGCCGCCGGGAGGTACATAAGCACGCCGTAAATCGCGGGTGGGATCGCCATTTCCTCGTTGCCGATCACCGAGATCGCGATGGTGATCGCCAGCGTCGAGTTGTGGATACCGATCTCGAAACCCGACGCAATTGCCTGGCGGCGCTGCACCCCTGCAAGTTTCGGAATCCAGTAGCCGATTGCGAGACTCAGCGAGCACAACAGCAACGCGACAGCGCCGATCGTGAGAACGTGCTCGGACAGCGCTTCGAAATTGCCGATCAGTGCGAGCACGACCACGATGACGAGGATCGCGACCGACGCGATCTTCACCGGCCGTTCCATCCGCGCAGCGAAGGCCGAATACCGTGCGTGCACGAACATTCCGATGGCAACGGGGACGAGCACGATTGCAAACACCTGCAGCATCTTCTGCGGCTGCAAGCCGATGTTCTCGTCGCCGTCCAGGAAGTACGCGACCGAAAGTCCGACGATGAGCGCCAGGGTTACGACGGCGAGCACGGAATTGATCGCCGTCAGCGTGATGTTCAATGCGACGTCACCGCCTGCCAGGTGGCTGAACAGGTTCGCCGTCGTTCCACCCGGAGCAGCCGCGAGCAGCATCATGCCGACAGCGAGTTCGTTGGGTAGCGCAAACAGCAGGACGAGGCCGAAGCAGATCGCCGGCAGAACGAGGATCTGGACGGCCAGCGCGATGATCGCTGCCTTCGGTACCTTTGCGACTCGCTTGAAGTCGGCGATCGTCAGGGTGAGTCCGAGTCCGAACATGATGACGGCCAACGCGAGGGGCAAAAAGATCGTGACGACTGGCGAATCGATCTGACTTGCAGCGAGGGTCATGTCCGAATTGAACCGTATGGGCGAAATTGAGACGCACGCGACCCACAATTTCCAGGATGGGTTCTCGCCCGCGATCAAACTATTGCCCGTTGGAACACATCGATAATAAAAGCGTCATCGACCGGTCGTACGTTCCCACCATGGCGATCGATACGGATACTCCCCACAGCGAGCCGGCGCGACCGGCCACCCGGACCCGGTGGTATCGGTCGCTGTTCGTGCAACTGCTCGTCGCGATAGTCGGCGGCATCGCGATCGGCTGGATCTGGCCGGACTTCGGAGCCGACCTCAAACCGCTGGCAGACGGCTTCATCAAGCTGATCAAGATGCTGATCGCACCGATCATCTTCTGCACCGTCGTGCTCGGCATCGCACATGTCGGTGATCTGAAGTCGGTCGGCCGGATCGGCGTGAAGGCCTTGATCTACTTCGAGGCCGTGACGACCTTCGCCCTGCTGTTCGGGTTGCTGATCGGGAATCTGTTCGGACCCGGATCGGGATTCCGGATCGATCCGCAAACCCTCGCGAACGGTGCCGAGGCTGTCGAGAAGAAGACGAACAGCGGCGAACTCCCGCACACGGTCGACTTTCTCCTCAACATCATCCCGACCTCGATCATCTCGGCATTCGCCGAAAACGCCCTATTACAGGTGTTGTTCTTCGCCGTGCTGTTCGGTCTGGCTCTCGCCAAATTCGGTGAAAAGGGTCCGCCGATCGTGTTCGAGTTGATCGATCACTTCAGCCAGATCTTTTTCACGATCATCGGCTGGGTGATGCGTCTGGCACCGATCGGAGCCTTCGGCGCGATGGCCTACATCATCGGCCAGTACGGAATCTCCTCGCTCGGAAGCTACGGCAAATTGATTCTGTGCTGCTATCTCGCCGCTGTACTGTTCATCGGAATTCTTGGTGGGATTGCGTGGATCTTCGCCGGCGTCAACCTGTGGAAGTTCGTGCGCTACATCAAGGACGAGCTGTTCATCGCGCTCGGCACGGCGTCGACGGAGGTGGTCCTCCCACGCATCATGGCGAAACTGACGAACGCTGGATGCAGCCGGACGACGACGGGTCTCGTTGTGCCGACGGGCTATTCGTTCAATCTCGACGGTGCCACGCTGTACCTATCCATCTGCGTCTTGTTTCTCGCGCAGGCGCTCGGCGTCGATCTGACGCTCGGCGAACAGATCACGGCCGTCCTCATTCTGATGCTGACGTCCAAGGGAATGGCGGGTGTTCCCGGTTCGTCGTTCCTTGCACTGTCGGCGACCGTAGCCGCGATCGGCCACGGAGCGATCCCCGTTGCCGCAGTTGCACTGCTACTCGGCGCCGATCGGATCATGGATTCGATGCGGGTTTCGGTCAATCTGCTCGGCAACTGCGTCGCCACCTTCGTCGTCGCGAACTGGGAAGGTCAACTCGACAAGGAACGTATGCGTGCCGTACTCAACGGCGACGACGTCGAACCGCTGGACGACGACGAACTCGTGAGCGAGAAGGTTGCTGCCCGATCGACGTGAGTTGGATAGCATCGCCATATGAAACTGGCGCATGACATCTCCGGTTCGGGTCCGACGCTGGTTCTCGTCCACGGGGTCACACACCGTCGGCAGGGCTGGGACGTGCTGCTCGACCGACTGACGCCGTACCGGCGGGTGGTGACGGTCGACCTGCCAGGCCATGGAGAGTCGCCCGCGGTCGGGCAGCCTCCCAACATGCTCGAGTTCCTGACCGACGAGTTGAGTGCGTTCGTCGCTGAAGTAACGCCGGAAGGCGAAAGAGCGCACATCGCAGGCAACTCGTTGGGTGGCTGGCTGGCGCTGGCGCTCGCGGCTCGCGGCGAAGTTGTCTCCGCGACCGCGCTGTCGCCCGCGGGCTTCTTCGTCAACAGGCTCGATCAGAAGCGTGCACGTGCGACGTTCGTTTCGATTCGAACCTTGGCGAAGATCACGGGCGATCGTCTGCCGCAAGCGTTGCAATTCAGGCCAATTCGATATGCAGCGTTGGCGCCGTTCTTTGCGAAGCCAAGTCGTATCTCCTACGATGACGCGTTGGTCGACAGTCGGTCTTTGATGGCGAACGAGGTACTCGATCCGCTGGGGCCGCTTCCGTTCGTGCTCCCCGCTGTCGTCGATCCAGCTATCCCGGTAACGGTGGCGTGGGGCCGACGGGATCTCGTGCTACCGGTCTACCAGGCTCGACGTGTGCTCGAACAATTCCCCGCTGCGCAACTGTCCGTCTTGCCGCGGCTCGGCCACGTTCCGATGTCCGACGATCCGGCGCTGATCGCCAAGATCCTGCTCGACGGAAGTTCAGCCGCATCGTCGACTACGAAGACGGCCTGATCCGGATCGGCGTCAGACTGCCGGACTCTTTCTGAACAAGGCTCGCGCCCAGAAGAATCCGGCAAGGCCGATGGCGAACGACCAGCCGATCGCGACGACCGCGCTCGACCCTATGGCCGAGCCGAGCAACAGTCCGCGCAGCGTCTCGATGATGGGCGTGAAGGGTTGGTACTCGGCGAACCAACGCAACACGGTCGGCATCGAGTCCGTCGGCACGAAGCCGCTCCCGAGGAAAGGCAGCAACGCGAACGGGGTCGGGAGGTTGCTCGCGGTTTCGACGCTCTTCGAGATCATTCCGAGCGCGACCGAGATCCACGTCAAGGCCAGGGTGATGAGGGCTAGCAGGCCAAGTGCCGCAACCCATTCCAGCGGGCCGGCGGTTGGGCGAAAACCGATCGCAAGTGCTACGCCGAGAACGACGACCACGCACAGCGCCGTCTGGATCATGCTGCCGAGAACGTGTCCCGTGAGCACCGACGACTGCGAGATCCGCATTGTGCGAAAACGCGCGACTATGCCTTCTGTCATGTCGGTAGCGACCGACACCGCAGTACCCGTCGCGCCGCCTGCGATGGCCAACAACAGGATTCCCGGCGTCACATAGTTGATGTATGCCGCACGACCCACGGACTCGCCGCCGAGGCCGCTCCCGAGTGTGCCGCCGAAGACGTAGACGAACAGCAGCAGGAAGACGAGCGGCAAGGCAATCAGCGTTATCGTCATCGACGGATACCGAACGATGTGGCGAAGGCTGCGGCGGAGCATCGTCGCGGAATCTTTGGCCGCGTAGGAGAGGGTTGTTATCGCAGGTCCGCCTTTTGGGTATCGGAAGTGCCTGTGAGGGTGAGGAATACGTCGTCGAGATTTGGTGTGTGGATGGACAGGGTCTCGACCGGAATCGATTCGAAACTCAGCCGATCGAGTACGAGTCGAATCGATTCGGCGCTACCGTCGGTGGCGACCGCAAGTGTGAGCGTCTCGTCGTCGCGGATGACATCTCCGCGGAGTGCGTGTGACGCTGCTTCCAGTTCGTCCTCATCGATGAACCCCAGGTTGATATGCCCGCCGGGGATCAGGCGTTTGAGCTCGTCGGCTGTTCCCCGCGCGACCAGCTTCCCATGGTCGAGCAGTGCAATGCGGTCGGCGAGCTGGTCGGCTTCTTCGAGGTACTGCGTGGTGAGGAAGATGGTCACGCCGTCGGCGACGAGTGCGCGGATGATCTGCCACATCCCTCGTCTGCTGCGCGGGTCCAGCCCGGTCGTCGGTTCGTCGAGAAAGATGACCCGGGGGCTTCCGACGAGGGTCATGGCGAGGTCGAGTCGGCGTCGCATCCCACCCGAATAGGTTGCGGCAGTTCTAGGTCCGGCGTCGACAAGGTCGAACTGCTCGAGCAGTTCGGCAGCGCGTCGCCGACCCTTGGCCTTACCGAGGTGGTGGAGGTCCGCCATCATGATCAGGTTTTCTTCGCCGGTCAGCAGGTTGTCGACTGCCGAGAATTGACCCGTGACGCCGATGGTCCCACGAACCGAATCGGGGTCGGCAGCCAGATCGTGCCCACCAACGCGAATGTCACCACCATCGGCGGGGATCAGCGTCGAAAGTATCTGCACAACAGTGGTTTTGCCGGCGCCATTCGGACCGAGCAGCGAAAAAATCGTTCCTTCTGCGACATTCAGGTCGATCCCGTCGATCACCGTCTTGTCGCCGTACGACTTCCGCAGTCCGATCGCCGAGATCGCCGAGGTCGGAGGGTGAATGGTCATGGTCGCTTCTTTCGTGTGCGGGTCCGTGAGGAGCAGGGCTCAGGCGCGACGAATCACGATGTCGCCGAAACTTGTTCGGGCACGGACTTCCAGCGTCTCGTCGTTCGAATCGGGGGTGTCGGCTGCCATCATCGAGTTGTGGACCTCGCCGTACTTGGTCTGCACGTCGAGCCAGGCCGCCGACCCTTTGCTGATGCCGATTTCGAGGCTGCCGAAGGCAGTTTCCAGTGCGACGGCACCGCGCGTCGCTTCCCCGACGCGAATGCTGCCGTTGGCAGTTTTGGCGCTGACATCGGATTCTGTACGGTCGATCGAGATGTCGCCGTTGGCGGCGTTGACGTGGAGATTGCCGGTGACATCGCCGATCCAGGTGTCGCCGTTGGAGTTCTTGACTACAGCCCTGCCCGCGATCTCGGTCACGCGGATCTCTCCGGTGCCATTGCTGATGTTTGCGCGACCGCCGATCTTACGGACGACGAGATCACCTGTGGCCGTGGTCAATTGCGCGGAGTCGACGCTATCGACGCGGATGTCTCCGGTCGCGGTCTTGAACCTCGTGTCGCCGAGCGTGCCGGTGGCGCCGAAGTTGGCGACAGCGGCATCCGCCTTCACCTGTGATCCCGTCGGGAGGTCGATGGTTATGTCGACCGAGCCGCCGTCGTTGAAGAAGCTGTATCTGCGCCAGTTCTTCGGCGCGGCAACGAGCAACCGGCCGTCCACGAACTCGACTCGGGTTTCGCTTGCGGCGACGACATCGGACTTCTTGGAGCTGTCACTGGGACGGACCTCGACCGCAGTGTCGTGACGAGCGGTTGCATTGATGCGGATATCGCCGACGCCGACCTCGATCGTGACCGATATGGGTTGCGGTGTTGCAAATGTAGGCATAGCTGTGGTTCCTCGAATGTCGTTGTGCGGGTGTTGGTCAGCGAACCCAGCCGGTGAAGCCGGCCCCGTCGCGGGGTACCCGGCGGCCTGCGCGCGGTCCGCCGGAATCGAGGGTCGCGACAACAGATCGGACGAGCCAGGCATTGACCGACAGGCCCTCCTTGCTTGCGGCGTCTTCGACTCGGGTCTTGATGCTTTCTGGAAGGCGGAGGTTGATGCGCGAGGTCGAGCCCTCGTCGGCGTCGCTCGAAGCCGAGGGCGCCGGGATGCTCGGCTCGGCGTCCTCGTAGCTGTGCTCGCTCGGCGGTGCGGTGACCACGAACTCGGGATCCACGCCTCGGAGTCGCACGGAGACCGATCCTGGCGCCAGTTCGGTGGTGATCTCGTCCGCTGCTGCAGAGAGCGCGTTCAGTAGCGCAAGTCTGGTCGCGGACTCCAGGGGTGCGGTGAGTCGCTCGGCCAACGCCGTTGCGTCGTCGCCGCCGGCTGCGGCTGCGACGACAAGCTCGCGGCGGAGGCTGTCGATGTAGGTGCTGAGGTCCATGGCGCCACTATGGCACCACTGTGGCGCCATAGCAACGCCTGATTGGCTCAGGCTAGCTCAGGTGATGCTGTTCGCCGCGAGTGCATCGAGTAATCCGTGGGTGCGAACGGCGGTTTCGGTCGGCTCTACCAGCGCAAACGCGCAGCCGATGGCACGTGCGCCACCGTCGGCCTCGTCGCTGTCGCCGACCATCAGGCAGTGCTGAGGATCGACGCCGAGACGGTCACAGGCGAGGCGAAAGATCCGCGGATCGGGTTTGGTGGCACCGATTTCGAACGACAACACGAACTCGTCCACCAGGTCGGCCCAGCCGCGTGCGGAGAATGCCGGGCGCACATCAAAGGCAATGTTGCTGACGACAGCGAGCGGATGTTGCGCGCGATCAGCAGCGCGAGGGTTGCAGCGACATCCTGGTACGGCGTCCACTGCATCGGATCGATCAGATGGGAATACAAAGCCACCGACTGCTCGTGCGGGACGCCCGAGTTGTCCAGCATGTTGACATACGCGCGGCGATGCAGCGCGGGATCGAGGTCGCGGTTCTCCCACGCATGCCGATCGGCTTCGTCGACGTCGACGGTGAGCCCGACCGGTGCGGTCATCCGGCGCATCAGCTCGGTTCGGGTGTCGATGTCGAACGCCGTTCCGTCGTGGTCGGTGAAATGGGGCACCCACGAGTCGTTCGGTTCCAGGCGAAACAGGGTTCGAAGAGAAGTCGAACAGCACCGCATCGATACGTCCCTGAGCCGCGGTTGCTCCGATTCGGCTGTCCATCGATCAGTCCTTCGTGTCTTACGGGTTCTGAGGAAAGTCTTTCTCGTGCACGTCGACGAAATGGATCTGGATATCGCGCGCTGGACGATCAGGCATCGGCGGGCCGAGGACGGCGTCGAGCACGGCGACCGCGGCGTCGGCGAAGTGCGACCCGAGGGACCGCAGATCGTCACCGTAGGTTCCGGTGACGGATACTTCGGCACCTGTACAGGTGGATTCGTCGAGATACAGTGCAATGGAACTGATTTCGATTGCACCGGCCCGTAGCAAGGCCTGCCGAATTGCCCGGGTGACGACGGCGTCGCTGATTCGGAGAGTGTCGTGCTCGCGTTCTGCAGGCGCAGTTGGAAAACGGGCGTCGAGTGGTGTGGTCCGTCGTGTCGTGGCACGGATCTTCGAGAGCACGGACGAACTGATGTCGACCCAGCGCGGCTCCGTTGGTGCCGCGCGCAGATTCTCGATCGCGCGACCGAGCACGGGATCGTGTTCCTGTGTCATCTCCACCTCGCCATCCGCACGCTCAATGTTGCTCGGGCCCGTTGCAAATTGCCGCGGACGGCTCCGTTCGACAACGCCATGACCTGTCCGATTTCTTCGTGTGACATCCCTTCTACTTCACGCAGCAGCCAGCACGCACGCTGTTTGTACGGTAACTCGCCGAGGGCGAGGCCGAGGTCCTCCATAAATCCGGCGTTCGTAGCGCGCGCAGCCGGATCGACGCTGCTGGCTTCGGCGGGACGATCCAAAACCCAGTCTTCCGATGGTGTAGCTGTACGGCGACGTTGCTGATCTATGACCTTGTGTGCGGTTATCCCGAACAGCCAGGTCCGCAAACTCGATTGAAACCGGAAGTCGGATATCGATTTCCACGCCGCGACGAGAGTGTCCTGCACAACCTCTTCTGCAGCGCCGTGGTCGTTCAGCAAAGTGGTTGCGTAGCGCAGTAGCTGGGGGCCGTAGCGGACAACGATGGCCTCGAATGCGTCTTGCTCGCCGATCGCCGCCGCGTGCACCAGCACCTTGTCCGATGCTCCGGCCCAGGCTTCTTCGTCGTCGAAGATGCGGTCGGTGCTGACCCCGTCGTTCGACACTTCCGCGAGAGTACACGCGACGATCGAACGCCGACCGATGTTGCTGTGACTCACGTTACAAAACATTTCCGTGCAGTTTTGTGAACTCGACTCGACTCACCTTTCGACAAACACAGTCGAGAAACATCGCCTCCGACTCTCGCAACGAAAGGGATTGGAAATGACCACCACTGAGGTGCAGTCCGCGAAGACCACGAACATCGCGCAGAAGCAGGTTGCAACACAGCCTGATTCGGCTCTGGTGAGTTCGACCGGTCGCACCACGATCGCGGACACCGTTGTATCGAAGATCGCAGGCATCGCGACCCGCGAGGTTCAGGGAGTGCACAGCGTCGGCGGCGGCGTCACCCGCGCAATCGGCGCGCTGCGCGAGCGCATCCCCGGTGCGCGAGTCAACCAGTCCCAGGGCGTCTCCGTAGAGGTCGGCGAGCGTCAGGCGGCTGTCGATATCGACATCGTTGCCGAATACGGCGTGTCCATTGCCGATCTGGCAGTAGGCATTCGACGCAACGTGATCGCTGCTGTCGAGCGGATGACCGGCTTGGAGGTCACCGAGGTCAACATCGTCGTGCACGATGTCTACCTCGACGAGGGATTCGACGAGGGTCCCGAAGAGACCTCGCGAGTGCAGTGAGCGTCAACAGCACGCCCGGCCGCGACGAGCCGGAACTCGCGGACACCGTCGCCCACGCAGTCCTTGCGGTAGACGGCGTTGCCGAACTGCACGGTGGCATATTCGGTGAGGCGGCAACGTATCTACCGGGTCGCCGTGTCTCCGGAATTCGGCTGACCGATGCGGGTACCGAAGTTCATGTGTCACTCGCTTTGGGGACGTCGATCCGGACTGCCGCGGACGATATCCGCACCGCCGTAGCCGCGCTGGTCCCCGGACCGGTCCACGTCATCGTCGAAGACGTGATTCGCAGTGCCGCAACATGATCGGGACTTCTCGCAGGAGTATCGTGCGCGCCGCCGAGCGGCGGCGCGCACGCACCACCCGGATGTAGGTGGGGACGCCGAGTCGCTGTCCGCGGCTCTCGCCGCCGTCGATCGAGAATTCGGTCAGGCTCGGCGAATCCCCGCATCCAACCCGGATGTTGTTGCTGCACAATCGATTCGAACTCGGCTACGCCGGGTTGCCAGAGTCGCAACAAAACAGGCCAAACGCGTCGGACGTCGACGCTATTTCGAAATCTAGCCAGATCCCAGGAACATTGGAGCCCCACAGTGTCGAACGCAGTCATCGGACTATTTGCTGGTCTGTTGTTGGCCATCGCGGCCGCAGCGGGAGGATTCACCGGACTGTTGTTGGCGTTGGTCCTCGGCGCCATCGGGTTTGCAGTCGGGGCGTACACCGCGGGTGACGTCGATTTGTCGTCCGTGATGCGAGGTCGCGGTCGTGATTGAGCAAGCAGCCGACCGCACCGATGCCGGCGACCGTGGAACTCTACGTGTCGACGATCGGGTGATCACACGCATCGCGTCCACGGTGGCAACGTCTGTTGCCGGTGTGGTCCCCCGCGAATCGATGCTGACGAAGGTCACCGGCCGTGGTCTTCCGCGGATATCGGCCCACGTCGATGGTGGCCACATCAGGATCGACGCCGACTTGGCAGTCACCTGGCCGGCTCCCGTTGTTGCTGTCACAGAACAGGTTCGGGCCGACATTGCCAGCAAGGTCGGTGAGTACACCGGTATGACCGTCGACCGTGTCGACGTGACGATCAAAAGCCTGGTCCCCGCTAGCTCGGATGGGCCGGACGAACTGACAGGACGAGTGAGATGACAAGTGCGAAACCGCCCAGATCGGCTCCAGCGGTACCCCCAGCAGCGATCGGAGCCGCCCTCGCCCTCATAGCAGTCGGGGGTGTCGCAATCCGAGACACGTTGGTGGAGGCAGGCGCTGTAGCCGGCCAGCCCTGGATTGCTCCTGCTCTCGGCAGGCTCGACGGGCTGAGCGCGCAGGCATGGATGGTGCCTGCAGGCATTGCCGTCGCGGTGGTCGGATTGTTGCTGCTTGCCTCGGCTCTGAAGCCGCGTCGATCGACGCACACCGTTCTCGCGACGGACGGACTCTGGATTCGTCGCCACGATCTGCTCGAATTCGTAAGGCGCACAGCCAGTGACGTCACTGGAGTCGAAAAGGTAGAGGTCCGTGGGTCGTTTCGCAAGGTGGTCATCAAGGGCCGCGTTCTTTCCGATGTGGATAAGGCAGCTGTCGGTGCAGCCACCGAAGCGGCGGTCGGTCGTGAGCTGGCAGTCCTATCGAAGCGTCCCGCGCTCGCCATCGCATTCTCGGAGACAGCACGATGACCCGCGCGAATGTTGTCACAGATCGCGTCCTGGTCGGACTTATCGGGTTGGCGTTTATGGCACTCGGGTCGCTGGCGGTAGCGTGGCAACTCGATTACCTGCCCGAAGATCGTCGGACGCTCGTGCTTGCCTGGGCGGTGGGCGTGGACGAACAAGCCTGGTGGGCATGGGCATTGGGCGCAGGCGGCGTAGTTGCAATAGTGCTCGGCCTCTGGTGGCTGGTCGCACACCGACCACGTCGAGGGCTCGGTGAGGTGACCTTGCCAGGAACCAACGGCGCAGGTGCACTTCGCGTCGACCTCGACACGTTTGCTTCCGCAGCAGCGTCGACGCTCGGCACGACTCCGTCCATCGCGACCGCCAGGGGCAGGTCGCTCGCTGATCGCGGCCAACGGATCATCGAGATAACCGCGACAGCTGCGGACAACGCCGGCCTCGCTGACGTCGTCTCCGCCGCCACGACCCAGCAGGCGAACATCGTCGAATCGGCAACGGGCATCCCCGTCGTCACGCGGATTGCACTTCATGCCAAACCACCACGGCGCGCCCGCACCGAGCGGTAGCGCCTACCCAAAGACCGCCCACTCGAATCGAGTGGGCACGTAGAATGGAATACACCATGGGAATTGTCGACAAGGCCAAGAACGCAGTCGAAGACACCGTCGGCAAGGTCAAGGAGGTTGTCGGTGACGCCACCAACAACTCCGATCTCGAGGCAGAAGGCAAGAAGGACCAGGGTTCGGCCGGCATCAAGAAGGTCGGCGAAAACGTCAAGGACGTTTTCAAGAACTGACGTTCGAGGGGTCGAGCGCGGGACCGATTACCGGTCCCGCGCTCGCGGCATTCGAGGGCGCTGCGCGCCTCGTTAGTCTTTTCGGAGGTCCCGCACTCCGAAGGGACTCACGACGTGCTTGGCGCCCGGTGCATCCCCCATTCGGGGGTGGTGCGGATCGCCCCCCGCGCACGATGATGGGTGAACACCGTTACCGGTGCGAACGCTTCGTCGAAGAGGGGTATCCGTGCATTACCCGCTGGCAGTCACCGACTTCCTGGACCGTGCCGTCACTGTCTATCCGGACCGCATCGCGATCGTCGACGAACCGGATCAGCCCGCCGATTCCTGGGGTGAGATCACCTACCGCGAAATGCATCGGCGAGCGCGGTCGCAGGCAGCGACTCTCGACGAACTCGGCATCGGGGTCGGAGCGAAAGTCGCGATCATCTCCCACAATTCGGCACGGCTACTGACCTCGTTCTTCGGCGTCTCCGGCTGGGGACGAGTATTGGTGCCCATCAACTTTCGGCTCGCTCCTGCCGAGGTCAAATACATCGTCGAACACTCCGAAGCCGAAGTCCTGCTGGTGGATCCAGCGTTGCGCTCGTTGCTGGACGACTCTCGAAACAAGGTCGACTGTAAACACGTTTTCGTGCTCGGCGAGGACGACGACAAGATCTGGGCGAGCGCCGCTGATCCGCAGCCGTGGGAAGCCGACGAGGACGCGACCGCCACGATCAACTACACCTCCGGCACGACTGCCCGACCCAAAGGCGTCGAGATGACGCACCGCAACGAGTGGACGAACGCAACCGTGTTCGGATGGCAATCCGGCGTCAACGACCGCGACGTCTACCTCCACACGCTGCCGATGTTCCACGCGAACGGGTGGGGCCAGCCGTTCGCCGCGACGGGCATGGGTGTCACACACGTCGTGATCCGGCAGATCGACGGTGCCGAAATCCTGCGTCGTATCCAACGACACGGCGTCACTTACCTGTGTGCAGCGCCCGCGGTGGTTGCGGCGGCGCTCGACGCGGCGAAAGACTGGGATGGTCCCATCCCCGGGCGCGACACCGTCCGCATCATCGTTGCCGGCGCCCCGCCGCCGACACGCACGATCGAGCGGGTCCGCGACGAACTCGGGTGGGAATTCATCCAGATCTACGGCCTCACCGAGACCGCGCCACTGCTGACGATGTCGCGGATGCGTGCGGAGTGGGACGACCTCGATCCGTCCGAGCAAGCTCGGCGACTCGGGCGTGCCGGAGCCCCGGCCATCGGCGTGCGGATCAAGATCGACGAATCCGGCGAGGTACTCACGCAGACCAATCACAATCTGAAGTCGTACTGGCGAAATCCAGAGGCAACCGCAGAAGCGCAGGCCGACAACTGGTTTCACACCGGCGACGGCGGGACCTTCGAGGACGGCTACCTCACGATCGCCGACCGGAAGAAGGACGTCATCATCACGGGCGGCGAGAACGTGTCGTCGATCGAGGTCGAGGATGCGCTTATGCAGCACGAGGCGGTCCGCGAGGTTGCGGTCATCGGAATCCCGGACGAGAAGTGGGGTGAACTGGTGACGGCGCTTGTCGTACTCGACGGCGAGGTCTCTGCCGAAGATCTGATCACCCACTGCCGCAAGTACTTAGCGGGCTATAAGTGCCCGAAGCGGATCGAGTTCCGCGACGAACTGGTGCGCACTGCAACCGGGAAGCTGCAGAAATTCAAACTGCGGCAGCCATTTTGGGACGGGCAGGGTCGTCAGATCAACTGAAGTCAGCCGTCGACCCTCGCGAAGTGATCCCGGAGATGACCCGCGACGATCTCGGGTTGCTCCGCGCTGACCGAGTGGCCGGCTGCCTCGACGGTGAGGTGCCTGCCACCAGTTGCGGCGGCGATGTTCTCCGATGAGATCGGCGGTGGATAGGCGTGATCTTCGGAGCCTGCAATGGCGAGGACGGGCACCTTCGTCGACGCCAGCTCGTCGACGATCGAGCGCCGGTGGATGACCTGGTGTGCCGAATCCGCAATCGAATTCGGTAGCGACAACATGTGCAGACGCCAGTGCTTTGCCGCAGGCGTCTCCTCGGCCATCGAGGTGTCGCCGAACATGATGTACATCAGGATGTCGATCAGCTCGGCAGGACCCTTGTCCCGTGCCGCGGCGACGACCGGCTCGAACTCCGCGAGCTTGTGCTCTTCTTCTGCCGAAGAATTGAGGGCCACGGCGGACCGCAGTAGGTCCGGCCGACGCGCGGCGAGCCGAAGGGCGACGAAGCCACCCATCGAGTTTCCGACGAAGTGGCACGGCCCGAGGTCGAGCGCCTCGATCAAGGCTGCCGCGTCGTCGGTGAGGGTGTCCATGTCGAGCTCATCCATTGGGGCACTTGCGCTTTCGCCCTGTCCGCGATGGTCGTAGGTGACGACTCGGTACTGCGGCGAGAAGTTCTGCAGGTAGTAGTCGAACATCGCGCGGTTGAAGAAGAGCGAGTGGCTGAACACGATGGCGGTCGCGTCCTTCGGTCCCGCCTCGTCGTAGGCCAGTGTCGTTCCGTTCACGTCGATCATTGCCATCGTGAATCTCCTCTTGTCGTTGACATCAACCGTAGGCATTCCAGCAACGCCGGACTTCTCCCCACGCGCAGACAACACCCTCGCGCGCGCAAGCCTTCCTCGCCTACTGTGGATCGGGAGTGAGGCGGCGCGATGCGGACAGATCAGTACACCAACAGGCGGACCTCGACGCTCGATCTCGAACCACGCGAGCGAGCCGAGTTCTGGACCGAACATGTCCGCGAGAATCACTGCCTCTTCGACTACCGCTTTCCCGGTGGCAAGGACTTTCACGGCGCGACGCAAGTGCAGCGGGCCAGAGGGTTTCAGCTGGTCGAGTTCTGGTCGGACGGGATCGACTACGTGCGGTCGATCGAGCAGATTCGCCGCGATCCCAACGACGACTACCGGTTGGTGGTCCCGTACAGGGGTGAGCTGACGATCCGCATCGACGATGGTTCGATCACGCTCGCTCCCGGTACCGCTGGACTCATTTCGACGGGAACACCATTCGAACTCTTGCATGGCCGGGCTGTGCAGGCATTGGTACTCACGATTCCCGCCGCGACAGCCGGCCGTACACACGGGTTCGGGCCTGCCGCGCAAACGCTGGATCTGCGCGCCGGACTCGGCGTTGTGCTCGGCTCGATGGTTCGCACGCTTGCCGACGAGCGGGGCCACTTCGCGGCGCACGACTTCGAGATCGCATGTGAGCACATCGTCGAGTTGTCGTCCGCGCTGACCAGCAGGACCCAGGAGTCGGGAGCTGATACGGGACTGGCCGCGGTCGAGTCGTCCGTGCGCCGGCATGTGCGGCTCAACTCGGACGTGCCGAGCCTCAACGGCGGGGCGATCGCACGCGAACTCGGGTGGTCGCTTCGACAGGTTCAGTTGGCGCTGCAGCGGGCAGGCACAACGCCACGTGAGTTGATCCGTGAGGAAAGACTTCGCCAGGCCCGCCGACGCCTCATCGACCCAGCGTTCCGCAATCTCAGCATCGCAGAAGTTGCTTTCGCGTCCGGCTTTTCGTCACTCAGCAACTTCGGCGCCGCATTCGGCGAACGATTCGGAGCAACTCCGCGTGACGTGCGTGGCCTGCTCGATTAGCTAGCGGACAACTGTGCTGCAGCCGGGCTGTGCCGGGGTGCCGGTCAGGCGCTCTGCGAGCCATGCGAAAGCCACCGGTTTGCCGGTCCCAGATACGACGCTGTGGTCACCCGGCATTTCTTCCAGCCGGACCGACGCACCGCCCGCGCACCATTCGTTCTGCAGGTTTTCGGCACCCTCCTTGGGGATCCAATAGTCCTGCAGCCCTTGGTAGATGAAGATCGGTGTGGTGGGAGCCGTTGCACCCATCCGGTTTTCGGCGATGACCTGTCGAATCAGCGGATCGGTGAAGGAGTTCTGGTCCTTGGCGAGAGCTTCGATGGGAAGCATGAAGATGCCTTGGTAGGAGAGGATGTCGGCGCATTGGTCCTTGTTGACCTGCATGAGCCGCAGACCGTTCGCGTTGTACAGCCGGAGCAGTTCCGGGTATTCGCGTGCCAGTCCGGTTGATGCGGCGAGGTAGAGCCCGGACCCGATCTGGCCGTTGAGCGACTTGTGCAGAATGTTGTAATCGGTTGGCGGACCACCGAATGCGACTCCGACGATGTTCAGTTCGGGCGCGTAGCTCGGCGCAAGTTGTGCTGCCCAGCCGGAGGCGATCGCGCCGCCCGAGTATCCGGTGATACCGATCGGCGACGACGCGGTGAGGCCGAGTTCGCTGCGACCGAGTGCAGCTCGCAACGAATCGAGCACGGTGTGGCCCGAGACGAGTCCGGCCGAGTATGCCTGTCGTGGGCCCTGGTAGTCGGTGACGACGACAGCGAAGTTGCGGGCGAGCAGGCTCTCTATCGAGTCTTCTTCGGCGACTGTGCCTTTCGGCAGCGTCGACGACGGGGCGCAGGCATTGCCGAGCGAGTCGATGGCGATGTTGTACGAGACGACGGGGCGGGGTCCGCCGTCGGTCCATGCCTCGGTCGGGACGATGACGCTGGTGGCCGCTGCGATCGGACGATTCTTGGAATCGGTGGACCGGAAGAGCAGTTGCGTCGTTGCGCTCGGTACCGCGAGACCGGGGACGGTGATGCCACGGGTCCGCAGGACCGTTCCCGGAGCGGTCGCCTCGAAGCCTGCTGTCGGTTCGAGAAACGGATCCCCAAGGGGAGTAGGAAGATACAGCGGTGGATCAGGTTTCGGATCGAGAAAGTCCGATGCGGGGTCGGCGTGTGCGGTTGCACCGGACCACGTCATGAGTGTTGCGGTGGCTGCCAACAATGCGCTCGTAAGCCAGGGCTTAGCCACCGTGCAACCACCGGTCCTTCAGTTGTCCGTGGTGTTTCCACCACTGCTCGATTGCTATCGGGTCGGAGCCTAGCGGCGGCGGCGGCGCCTCACCCGGGAACAGGCCGATCGCGTTCGGCTCGCCGACCTTCGCTGGTAGCGGTGGTGCCGGCCGCGGTGCAGGTGTTTGCGGCGCGACTGGTGAACTTGCCGGCTGTTGGGGAGCAACGGAATTCGGCGCATTGTCTGCGGGCCACGGGGTTGGCGGTGCCGGTGCAACGTTCGGCTGCGTCCAATCCGGCGTCGCGGGCGCTGCGTCGGCACGCGCCGGATCGGCGGGAGCAGGTGCAGCTACAACTGGTGTAGGGACCGGTGCCACCGGCGCAGGTGCGTCGACCGACGGGGCGAGTGCCGCGAGCTGCGCCGCAGAAAGCGTCGTCGTATCCGTGCCCGCCGAGGAGCCGGTGCGAAGTTGCGTAGCACCGAGCGTGCCGAGACCGACCAGCGCGGCCGCTGCAGCAACGGCGACAACCCTCTTGCGGTTGGAGCGGCCGGTCGTTGCGACCACTGCCGACGGCTCTTCGGGCTCGGGCTCGGCTACCTGTTCGGGCGCGGGAGTTGCGGCGACCGGTGCGACGAGCGGAGCAGCCACGGTGATAGCCGGCTCGGCCTCGTGGGTGTCCCGCGCGATCAATGCTGCGCCGATCGCTTCGGCGGATTCGAGTTCCGGAGCGAGGATGACGGGGACCCCGAAACCGAGTTCGAGTACGGGTGCAACCTCTGGTTCGTCGGCCGACGCGCCGAGCAGTACGACGGCATCGGGCTTGGCGTCGATCGAATCGAGCATTGACCAGGCCTGGCTCACCGATGCGCCTACGGCGCCGGCATCGATGTCGCCGCCTGTTGCGGTATCGGATGCGAGGACCTCGGTACGACCCGCATCGACGACCGAAAGTGCTTTGTGGTCGTAGATGACCTCGTACACGAGCAGCGTGGCGTAGTCGTCCAGGTCGGGCATGTCTTTCACAGTCGCAAGGAGAGCGGAATCGGCTGTCACCAGTGACGACGAACTCCATCGACCGTCTGCCAGTCGGCTTTCGATCGCAGTGCGCTCACCCGGGGTGTGGCACGAAACGACGGTCCCGTCGATCTCCTCGTCGGGACCGAGTTCGGCCTCCAGAGCGTCGAGAACGGACGCTACCGCCGCGGCTGTCGCCGGGTCGGTTTCCGCGACCAGATCTCGTTCGCCGCGGTTGAGCACACGTGGTGGCGAGTCCGGTGAATCAGCAATGTTGTCAGCGAGCAGCACGCCACGCACTACCCCACTCTCGGTCGAAACGCCGATTGTGGCCATGTGGTCAACCTCCCGATAGGAATCCCTCGTTAGGTATTCGTGACTGGTCGGTTCACAGATTGGAGCCGAACGAGTGACGATCGTTACAGGGGGTACCCATTTCTCGGAGATCATCCCGAGGCCAGCACGCACCTCGTCCCGCTGTAGATCGTCGGCATACAGCGATTGCAGTGGATGCACGCCGAGTGGGTGGTGGCGTCGGCCTGAATGCGCGTCAACAGGTCGGGTTCGCGGAGCAGCGCGCGTGCCATCGCGACGAACTCGAAACCCTCCCCCATCGCGAGGTCCATCGTCTCCTTGCGAGTGATCCCACCGAGCAGGATCAATGGCATCGTCAGCTCGCGCCGAAACTGTCGGGCGCTGTCGAGAAGGTATGCCTCCTGGTACGGATACTCGCGCAGAAAAGCTTTGCCGCTCATACGCATTCCCCAGCCGAGCGGCTTCGGCATCGCAGCGGAGAAGTCCTTGATCGGGGACTTGCCACGAAACAGGTACATCGGATTCAGGAGCGAGCTGCCCGCGGTCAGCTCGAGTGCGTCGAGCGTGGCGTCGGCTTCGAGCCATTGCGCGACCTGGAGACTTTCGTCGAGCCACAGTCCGCCGGGGACGCCGTCGTCCATGTTCAGTTTGGCCGTGATCGCCAATCGGCCCCCGACGGCGTCACGAACAGCGCGCGCTATGTCGAGAGCCAGCCGTGCTCGATTCGCGAGGATGCCGCCGTAACTGTCCTTGCGGCGATTGAGGAGTGGGCTGAGGAACGCGCTGACCAGGTAGTTGTGGCCGAAGTGGATCTCGACGGCGTCGAAGCCGGATTGTTCGGCGAACAACGCTGCGTCGGCGTGAGCGCGAACCACCCGAGCGAGCTCGGCCGCATCGGGCTTCTTCGTCAGTGCCATGCCGAGTGGGCTGAACAGTCGACCGGGAGCAAGCGCGGGCAACCGGTTCGAGGCAGCATTGGCGACCGGACCGGCATGGCCGATCTGCGCCGATACGGCCGCACCTTCTGCGTGAATCGTGTCGGTCAGCCTGCGAAGCCCAGCAACCGCCTCGGGTCGCATCCAGATCTGATGTCGGTCCGTGCGGCCTTCGGGCGACACTGCGCAGTAGGCGACGGTTGTCATACCGACTCCGCCCGCTGCCGGTCTGCGGTGGTACTCGATCAATTCGTCGGTGACCAGCGCGTTCGGTGTCTGGCCTTCGAACGTGGCGGCTTTGATAACCCTGTTGCGCAGGGTGATCGGCCCAAGGGTGGCGGCTGCGAAAACGTCGGTCATGGGGTGTCCTCGTATGCCGTTGTCAGGCCAGCGAGCACAAACGCGCGCAGCGTCCGTACGGCGGCAGGGGTCGGTGCGCGGTCTGCTGTCGGATCGCCGAACTGCTGCAGGACAAGCTCGAATGCCAGCGCCCAACGACGCTGAGCTTCCTGTTCTGTGAGACCGGGACACTCCTCGCGAAGAACGTCGGCCCACGAGTCCAGCCGGAACCAGCGTGAACTCCACTGCACCCGCAACCTGCCGAGCACAACCCGCGAAAGCAGCCTCAGGTACAGGCGACCGGACGGCTCGGCGGCGAGGTCCGCGAACGGTTCGAGGATGGCGTCCAGGTAGCTCGCGACGGTCGATTCCGCCTCCGCGAGATGGTCGAGGGTCGACGCCCAGATCGGCGCGAGACGGTCTTCCAGCAAGGCCGTGACCAGCGCGGTCTTGGTGCCGAAGTGATAGTGCACTGCCGCGGGATTGGCCCCGGACTCGGCGCAGATTGCCCGGACCGACACCTGGTCGTACTCGGCTGTGAGTAGAAGTTGTTCGGCGGCACCGAGCAGTCTTTCCCTCGGGCCGGTGTCGGTGTTTACTGGCATGCATCGAGTAGAACATGTTTCAATCAGTGAATCAATCAGTGATTGAATTCGGCGACTTCGGAATGGAGCCTGCGGTGGGCAGAGTTGACGGCAAGATCGCGCTTATCAGCGGAGGCGCACGCGGTATGGGCGCCTCGCACGCACGGGCACTTGCGGCCGAGGGAGCTGCCGTCGTCATCGGCGATCTGCTCGAAGAGGAAGGTCGAGCATTAGCCGAGAGCATCGGTGAGCGTGCCACTTTCGTGCGGCTCGATGTGACGGACGAGGAGAGTTGGGTGGCGGCGGTCGCCACAACCATCGAGCGGTACGGCGGTCTGTCTGTGCTGATCAACAATGCCGGCATCGTCAACGGGAACCTGATCACGAAGTTCGAACTTGCGCAGTGGCAGTCGATCATCGACATCAACCTCACCGGCACGTTCCTCGGCATCAAGGCTGCAGCTCAGGCGATGATCGACACCGGACCCGGTTCGATCATCAACGTGTCCTCCGTCGAGGGCTACCGCGGCAGCCCCGGCCTGCACGGCTACACCGCAACAAAATTCGCAGTTCGAGGGCTTACGAAATCGGTTGCACTCGAACTCGCGCCGCACAACATCCGTGCCAATTCGGTCCATCCTGGACTTGTCCGTACACCCATGACCGCAGGTATTCCAGAAGACTTCCTCACCATCCCGCTAGGGCGAGGGTGCGAACCCGAGGAGGTGTCCGCGATGGTGTTGTTCCTGGCCAGCGACGAGTCGTCCTACTGCACAGGCTCGGAATTTGTCATCGACGGTGGACTGCTGAGCGGAGTTCCGCACAAGACGTTCACGTGATGGGCCTAGACCAACACTATTCGTCGCGATTGACGGAATCCTGCGTATTTGTGCCGAAAATGTAGCTCCAGGCCCATCTGGACTAGTTGCCTAGCTGCACACGCAGCAGATTGCCGGTCTCGGTGCCGAGGATCAGCTGACCATCGCGCCCGGGGACGGTCGCTGCCGACGTGATCGGCTCGCCACCGAGAACCGTGCACGTGTTGCCATTGGTCGGGTCGACCCGGAACAGCCGTCCCGTTGTCGTCGTGACGTAGAGCTGATCGTCCGATCCCACGACCAGGTCGTCCGGAATCGCGGGTAACGTGAGCCCAGGACTCAGCTCGGCGGCAACACTCTGTGCTACCGGATTGGCGATCGGGATGCGCACGACCTGGCTCGACGGAGTGGCCATGATCGTCACGTAGACGGAATCGCCAAGCACGGCAATACCGTTCGCACTGAAGTGTCGGGCCTGGCGGGTCCAGTCCGCGTCGATGGAACCGTCGGGCCGAATTCGAACGACACCGGCCGACGTGTCGGCGACGTAGAGGTAGCCGGCATCGTCGAACGCTGCGCCGTTCGGCATGCCGAGGCTCGTGGCGAAGACCTCTGGTGCTGCGCCGATGGCGGATGGATCGAATCTGACGACGCCGCCCGTGCGTGAACCCGGAACGATGCTGGCAGTGAAGTTGCCGAAGTTGACATAGAGCAGGTTGTCGGGTCCGAGCCTGATCGCACCCGGTGCGAAAACGGGCACCCGCGCAGTCACGTTTCCGGCAGCGTCGTAGCGCTGGACCTCATTGCGCAGCACCCGCGCGACCCAGAGGTCGCCTGCTGCGTCGTAGCCGATGTTCTCGGACATGTCGAGTATCGGAATACCGGTGGACACGGCTGTATTCACGGTCGCAGGCGCACACCCGACCGGCACACCCCCTGCGGGTGCCGGTGCAACGATGCTCAGAGCCGCCAACGTCAGTGTCGCCGCCGCAGACCAGGTCGACCTGCGCACTGAGTGTGTGTTCAACGCTCGCCTCCGATTTACGATACAGAACGTAAATGAAATACTATTGCGCCGTGGCGCGTCAACCCTCGGATACTCCGAAACCGCGCGGCCGCCCGCGTGACAACGCGATAGACGACAGGGTCACGCAAGCAACACTCACGCTGCTCGCCGCGCACGGGTACAGCGCATTGACGCTCGACGCGGTAGCGAAGGAGGCCGGCGTCACCCGCCCGACCCTCTATCGACGGTGGTCCGGCAAGGCTGCTCTTGTCGTTGCTGCGCTCGGCGCCGCCGCTCCACCTCTAGTCGCCTCCTCGACGTCGGACGCTCTTGCCGATCTGCGGGAGACGGCAGTGGACTTCATCGTCCGTCTCGGCGAAAGTGGTTATGCCGGAACGATTTTTGCCGTACACGCAGAAGCAAGGCACGATCCCGAACTCGCTGCCCTTGTATTCGGTACGTATCTGCTTCCGCGAGCGATACTGATCGACGACATCATTTCCCGTGCCCGAAAACAGGGAACGATTCGCGCGGATCTTTCGAACGGGATGGTGCGAGATCTTGTGTTCGGCCCGCTCGTCTACAACTGGCTTGTGGTCGGCGAGGTACCGGGTAGAGACGGCGTCGGATCCCTAGCCGATGCCGCACTACGGGCGGTCAGGGTGTGAACGGCGTCAGAGGCCGGTGCCGATGAAGTCCGCAAGCTTGGCGATCTGGTCCTCGTTGCGCTGATAGTGAGTCCACTGGCCGATCCGTCGGCTGGTCACCAAACCAGCGCTTTGCAGTGCCGCCATGTATTGCGATGCGGTCGACTGCGACACCTGCGCCCTGGCTTGGATGTGCTTGAGGCATACGCCGACCTCTTCGGCCGGTTCGAGTTGTGGCGGAAAGCTGCCGGGGTCCTTCAGCCATTGCAGGATTTGCACGCGGGTCGGATTCGCGAGCGCGCGGAACGCGGACTCCCAGTCGGCGGCGTCGGTCATGAAGTCAGCATACCGAAATATCGCGAAATCACGATATTTGTGCTCTACTTCAATATCGGTAAATCGCGATATAGCAATGAGGAGACGGCAATGACAGGCAAGAAGGTTGCACTCGTGGTCGGCGCCCGCGGAGTTATCGGCGGGAATTTGATCGACCATCTCGAAGCCACCGGCTCATGGCAGATCATCGGTCTGTCTCGCCGGGGCGGCACAAATTCCGAACGGGTACAACACATCTCGGTCGACTTGCTCGACCCCATCGATACCGTCGACAAGCTGAGCGGGCTCACCGACATTACCCACATCTTCTACGCCGCCTACCAGGACCGACCGACGTGGGCCGAGCTCGTCGAACCCAATGTTGCGATGCTCGTCAACACGGTCTCGGCGATCGAACCCATCGCGAAGAAGCTCGAACACATCAGCCTCATGCAGGGCTACAAGGTATACGGCGCCCACCTCGGTCCGTTCAAAACACCTGCGCGGGAGAATGATCCGCCGCACATGCCGCCCGAGTTCAACGTCGATCAGCAACAGTTCCTCGAAGACCGGCAACGCGGCAAGGACTGGACGTGGTCCGCAATCCGTCCATCCGTCGTATGTGGTGTTGCACTTGGCAATCCCATGAACCTGGCGCTGGTGATTGCTGTGTACGCCACGTTGTCCAAACAGCTCGGCATACCGCTGCGATTTCCCGGAAAGCCCGGTGCCTACTCGAGTCTCATCGAGATGACCGATGCAGGTTTGCTTGCCGAAGCTACGGTGTGGGCGGCCACGACTCCGGCGTGCGCTAACCAGGCGTTCAACATCAACAACGGCGATCTCTTTCGCTGGCAGCACATGTGGCCCAAGATCGCCGAATTCTTCGAAATCGAGGTGGCTCCGCCGTTGCCGATGTCCATGGACGTCGTGATGGCCGACAAAGAACCGCTCTGGGACAGCATGATTCGTGAAAGCGGACTGCGCCGCACCCCGTACGCTGACGTATCGTCCTGGGCCTTCGGCGATTTCGTGTTCGGCTGGGACTACGACGTGATCGCAGATGGATCGAAAGCTCGAAGGTTCGGCTTCCACCGCTTCGTCGATACCGAAGAGATGTTCCTGCGGATCTTCACCGATATGCGGGCACGCAAATTGATCGCGTAAGAGGCTGCCGTAGGGGTGGACGAAAGCAACACGTCGGGTACCTATCTGCTGTCGCGCGGCCACGCGATAGTTGACGAATCCCAACGCAGTCGACCGAAGTAGGCAGCATGGCTCGCACGAGACGGTTCAGCATGCTCATCGCCGCGATCGTAGCGGCGGTGGCAGTAGGTGGCTGCGGAGATTCCGCGGATCCGGCGATGACGGAAGCAACTGCCACACAAGCCGAGTCGACTCGCCCGACCTTGTACGACCCCCTCGAAGCTGAAGTCGATATTCGTACCGATCCGAACGTTCCTCGCTCGTCGAGCATTACGCCGAGTAGCGCCGTGTACGCAGTGCTTGTGATCGAAATGCGTGACCCCGGTGCGACATTCGAGGCAGATATCGATGTTTCGTTCGGAACCATCGGTGAATCCGGCAAGCAGATTCCAGTCGAAGAGAAGAAGGCGCGGGCGTCGATACGCAACACCGGCGAGGCCGTCGTCGAGTTCGGACCCACCCTTACTGCCGGCGTTCATTTTGTGATGTTCGAGGTCTATCCAACGGTCGACGGGTTCGACCGCTCCAGCTATAGCGTCTCCTTCGACGTCGACGATTCTACGAGAAGTACGATCACAGCATCTGCGCCGGACTTGTTCGAGCCGTGGCTGCAGGACGCGGAGCTGGCAACGGATCCACAGGGCGGCGATGGACCAAATGCTGTATACAGCAGCACCGACAAGGTTGCCGTGATCGCACTGGTGGAGACCCGTAAACCCACCGACTCGGTTCCGGTGCGTATCAAGGTCACCTGGACAGCGCAGGCCGACGGGAAGACCGTCGGAGAAGACGAGGTCACCGGTCACGCGTCGGGACAAGACCAGTGGACTTTCGAGGCAGGACCGTTTCCCCCGGGCGCCTACCATGTCTCTGTCGAGGTCGAATCCGAGATAGATTCCGCGGGTACCGGATTGGCGTTCACCGTCGAGTAGACCGGTTGTGCGGAACAGTATTCGCCTCTGCGTTGTGAGCGAGCCGGTCAGGCGCGCGTAGTCAGCTACCTGCCGCGTCGCTGATGGTGTCGATGAAGTCCGTCAACGGATCGCTCGGCGTAACCACGACGCCGCCGTCGATGTAAGTCCGTTGCTGCCCAGTGCAATCCATGACAACGATGTAGTAGCTCGCCGGCGGAATGTGGTAGAGCTTCACAGTCTTGCGGGCATTCGGGGCAAGGCTGACGTGCTTCGAGGCAACGGTCTGGTTCAGTTGGTTGACGACGTGGACGTCGCATTCGCGCGCGGTCCCGTCGTTGGCGACGTTGGTGATGACCTTGCCGGGTCCACCCGCGCCCGTAATGGTTGCGTCGGCCGATGCTGTGCCCGCCCCGAGGCAGACGAGGGCGGCAGCGGCGGGAAGTGTCAGAAGGGTCGCGCGAAGTTGTCGTCTCATGCAGTGACCGTAACCCCGGCGGCCTGTCCATACCGTTGCAATCGCACCGGCACGTCGAGCTGATGTTGCACCGCGCTGACGACCAAATCGGCACGCATTTGTTCGAGAAGAGTCTTCATCTGTCGCAACTGCGTTATGCGACGGGTGATCTCGCTGATCTTTGCGTCAACCAGTTCCGCACCGCCCACGCAGTCGAGCGCCGACGATCGTTGGGATTCCTTGATCGAGCGGATCTCGGCGAGTGTGAACCCGATGTCTTGAGCCGTCCTGATGAACGCCAGTTCGTCGACGACCTCCGGTGCATAGTCGCGATAGTTGTTGCTGTCGCGTCGCGGTGCGTCGATCAGCCCCTCCGCTTCGTAGAAGCGAATGGTGTGACGACCACAGCCGCTTGCCTTTTCGACCGCGTTGATCCGCATGAATGCCATCCTTGACTATCGACCTAACTCGATAGTTTACCGTCATGTCACCCCAACGAAGGAGCAACAATGACGCAGGTGATGGTGACCGGAGCTACCGGCTTCATCGGGCAATGGTTGTGTGTCGAACTGACGAAGAACGGCCATGACGTGTACGCACTTCTGCGCCGTCCGGATCAGTTGGAGGATCTACGGAGAGCGTGCACCATACGCGGTGGCAACGGCGCGTCGATCCACGAGGTTTCGGGCAATCTCGACGCTCCCGATCTCGCGCTCGAATCGGATCCATTGGTAGACATAATCTTTCACCTCGGTGCCATGTTCGCCTGGAACTTGACTCCAGCCGAAGCACGCGCGACCAATGTTCGCGGAGGTAGTGCGGTCGTCGATCTCGCGGCAAGAATCGGGGCGAAGTTGGTGATCGTCGGTGGGTTTATGTCGCAGAATCCGCAGCACCTCGGCGAACTCCGCATCGACCCTCTCGATCCGCTTGCCGCGGATTGGGACTACGTCTATCGGAAGGCCGGCGCCTACGAGGCAAGCAAGCTGGAGTCGTTCTTCGCGATGGCAGATCGTGCCGAATCATTGGCTGTGCCGTGGATCGGTGTGCATCCGGCTGCGGTTGCCGGGCACAGTCGCACCGGCGATATCGCCGCGGGGCAACCTTTCGCCGAGCTGATCGATGGAGTTCGCAGTGGACGGATGGCTGCAATTCCTGGCGGGACAGGCCACTGGCTCCCGCTGGTTGCCGTCGACCACCTTGCTAAAATCCTTGCTGCACTTGCGGATCGGCAATGGCCCACCGAGACGGCATTGATCACCTTGGATCCCGAAACACCCGATCTGGCAACGATGGTCGGGCTTATCGCAGATAGCGTGGGGGTATCGGTGCCGCGCCGGCGCATTCCGCTCGGCTTGCTACGCGCGGTGCTGCGTCTGCCCGGAAGTGAACGGCTCGCACAGACCTCACGCGAGAGCCTCGAGTTTCTGAGGACCGAACGCTACGACGTGAGCGCAACGCAGGCATTCGCCGCTGCGGCGGGGATCGAAACACCGTCGATCAGGGACGTCATCGTCAACACCGCCGCGCAGGCGGTCCGTGTCACGGCGTCGGTGGGATAACCGGCGGAACGAAGTCGAACGTCGTCCCGAGCAGCCAGACCAGCACCAGGACGACGGGCAGGTGAAAAATGAACTGCAAGAACGTGAATCCGACAAGATCGCGTGCCCGCAGCTTCAGCACCGCCAACAGCGGCAGCATGAAGAACGGATTGATCAGGTTCGGGAGAGCCTCGGCGACGTTGTAGATCTGCACGGTCCACCCCAGATTCATCTGGACGTCTGTGGACGACTGCATCACGTATGGGGCCTCCACCAGCCATTTTCCGCCGCCGGATGGAACGAAGATGCCGAGGACGACGGTGTACAGAGCGATGACGACAGCGAATCCACCACCGCTGCCGATGCTTGTGAAGAACTCGGCGAGGTTCTCGGAGATGGTGGTTCCACCCCTACCCTCGGCCTTCGTGAGAATCGCAGCCATCGCGGCGTACAGCGGAAACTGGACGAGGATTCCGGCGGTCGCAGGAACCGCTTGGGATACGGATTGCAAGAACTTGCGGGGTGTCCCGTGCAGCACCAGACCGAGCATCAGAAAGACGAGGAGGTAGCCGTTGAGGCTGCTGACCACGGTCAGTACGGGTTTGCTGAACAGTTGGGACACAAGCCATCCCACCGTCAGCAGGCCCGCAAGGATCGGCAGGATCCGGCTGTACTCCAGCCATTCGCCTGGACGCGAGCGCGGTGGGACTTCCTCGGGCTCGTCGTGCACGTCGACGCCTATGTCCTCGGCCGTCTTGATCGCCGCACCGCGCGGAGCGGAGAAGTGCGCGATCACCACGGACAGCACGATGATGACGGCGCACATGACGATCGACTGCCACGTGAAGATGGTTGTGCCGAAGTCGAGAACACCGGTGATCTTCAGCAGCGCCGGCGGCAAAGACGACGCGGTGGCCTGCAGCTGTGCCGCGGAGGACGACAGCCCGAGTGCCCACACCGCACCCAACCCCATAAACGCCGCCGCACCGAGGGCTCGGTAGTCGACCCGCAGATCCGTGCGGCGAGCGATGGCGCGGGCAAGCAGTCCACCGAAGACGAGGCTGAGGCCCCAGTTCAAGAGCGATACCGACATCGCCAGCAGCGCGACGAAGCTCACGGCAGTGGCAGCTGTCCGGGGAACGGCGGCCAGCCGATCGATCAACCGGGCCACCGGCGGGGACGTCGCAACGACATAACCGGTCAGGACGACCATCGCCATCTGCAGAGTGAATGCGGTCAGGTCCCAGAACCCGTTGCCGAAGGCATCGGCGACCATTTGTGGCGAGGACCCGTTGGCGAAGGCGGCAACGGCGACAACGACAACTCCGGCGAGAGCGACGACGTATGCGTCGGGGAACCATTTCTCCGTCCAACCAGCCAGCCGTTGGGCAACCCTGGCCAGCCCCTTCTCGGAAGCTGCGTTTGTGCTGGCAGATGTCATGTTCCGGTCTCCTTCTGCCCCCGCGCTACGAAGGTAGCCCCTGCGGTGGCCGGTAAACCTCGAACGGGCCGCCAGTGTCGCGATCCGGCGCTGAAAGCAGCCGTGAGAGCCCGTTCGGCTTTGTTACGTCCGCGTCCGCTGACGGCGAACAACGATCCGGAACAACCCGGCAATACCCGGGGTTGAGTAGGTATCGCTCAACTTTGGAAAGGGCCGAAAATATGACTTCGACACTGAATTTGCCCGTGCTGTTCCTGACCGATCCGGTAGTGCTCCCGGGCATGGTTGTGCCGATCGAATTGGACGAACCGGCCCAGGCCGCGATCGACGCCGCTCGCGCGAGCAGCAACGGCCAGGTCCTCGTTGCTCCGCGACTGGACGACCGCTATGCGGCCTACGGCGTGATCGCCACGATCGAGCAGGTCGGGCGTATGCGCGGCGGTACGCCTGCAGCCGTTTTGAAAGCTGAACAGCGCGCCAAGATCGGACACGGCGTAACCGGCCCGGGTGCAGCACTGTGGGTCGAGACCGAACCGGTCGACACCGCCAAGGCGGACGGACGAACCACAGAACTTGCCGCCGACTACAAGAAGCTCGTCGTCGCCGTGTTGCAGCGTCGCGAAGCGTGGCAGATCATCGACGCCGTCAACAAGCTCTCTGATCCCTCTGCCATAGCCGACACCGCTGGTTACGCGCCGTACCTGACCGACGAGCAGAAGCGTGAACTGCTCGAAACACCCGACGTCGCAGAGCGTTTGACGACGCTGATCGAGTGGACCAAGACCCACATCGCCGAGGCCGAGGTCACCGAGAAGATCAGTGACGACGTCCGTGAAGGTATGGAGAAGAGTCAACGCGAATTCCTGCTTCGCCAACAGCTCGCCGCCATCCGCAAGGAACTAGGCGAAGGCGAACCCGACGGCGCCGACGACTACCGGACCCGGGTCGAGCAGGCCGACCTACCCGATGCCGTTCGCGAATCAGCGATGCGGGAGGTCGGTCGGCTGGAGCGGTCGAGTGACCAGAGTCCCGAATCCGGTTGGATCCGAACCTGGTTGGACACCGTGCTGGAACTGCCGTGGACCGAACGGACCGCTGACAGCACCGACGTCAAGGCCGCGCGTGCGGTTCTCGACGCCGATCACCATGGCCTCGAAGAGGTGAAGGATCGGATGGTCGAGTACCTGGCCGTTAGGTCGCGTCGTGCGCAGCGTGGACTCGAAGTGGTCGGCGGTCGTGGGTCGGGTGCTGTGATGGTTCTCGTCGGCCCGCCCGGAGTTGGCAAGACCTCGCTCGGCGAAAGCGTCGCACGGGCTTTGGACCGCAAGTTCGTTCGTGTTGCGCTTGGCGGCGTGCGTGACGAAGCGGAGATCAGGGGTCACCGGCGGACCTACGTCGGGGCACTTCCCGGCCGCATCGTGCGAGCGATCAAGGAAGCGGGATCGATGAATCCTGTTGTCCTGCTCGATGAAATCGACAAGGTCGGCGCCGACTACCGTGGTGACCCCGCTGCGGCCCTGCTCGAGGTGCTCGATCCGGCGCAGAACCACACGTTCCGCGACCACTACCTCGACCTCGATCTCGACCTGTCCGACGTGCTGTTCATCGCGACCGCCAACGTGATCGACACGATTCCGCAGGCGCTGCTGGACCGTATGGAGCTGATCACGGTCGACGGCTACACCGAGGACGACAAGGTTGCGATCGCCCGCGACTTCCTCGTGCCACGTCAGCTCGAACGTGCAGCGCTCACGGCGGACGAGGTGACGTTGACCGATGACGCACTGCGCGAGATCGCGGCGAACTACACGCGAGAAGCCGGGGTCAGG
This sequence comes from Antrihabitans spumae, assembly GCF_043944905.1. Lineage (NCBI taxonomy): Bacteria > Bacillati > Actinomycetota > Actinomycetes > Mycobacteriales > Nocardiaceae > Antrihabitans > Antrihabitans spumae. Next base: position 12,482 of record NZ_JBIMSN010000056.1, on the reverse strand, counting down.
CAGATGGAACGCCTGGTGGCAAAGGCGTTGCGTAAGGCGGCAACTCGGCTCGCGCAGGAAGGCGAACAGGTCGTCGTCATCGACAAAGCCGGGCTGAAAGACTTCCTCGGCAGGCCACGCTTCACGCCGGAATCCCATGAGCGCACAGCGGTTCCGGGTGTTTCGACGGGACTTGCGGTGACCGGTATGGGCGGCGACGTGCTCTTCATCGAAGCGAATGCTGCCGAGGGAAAGCCTGGTCTGACGCTGACCGGACAGCTCGGCGACGTGATGAAGGAATCCGCACAGATCGCACTGACCTACGTGCGGTCGCACCTGGAGGAGCTGGGTATCGAGGCAAGCGTGCTCGATCGCAGCATCCACGTGCACGTTCCTGCGGGTGCGGTCCCGAAGGACGGTCCGTCTGCAGGCGTGACGATGGTGACGGCGTTGACGTCGCTCGCATTGGGTCGGCCGGTTCGCTCGGACGTCGGCATGACCGGTGAGGTCACGCTCAACGGTCGGGTGCTCCCGATCGGCGGTGTGAAGCAGAAGCTGCTCGCGGCCCAACGTGCAGGTCTCACAACGGTATTCCTGCCGAAGCGCAACGAGCCGGACCTGGACGACGTGCCGGCCGAAGTCTTGGCTGTCGTCGAGGTGAAACTGGTGTCGGACGTGGCTGACATCCTGTCGGCCGCAATCGAGCCGGCTCGCGAAACGGCGACCGCCGCAGCCTGATCACAGACGAGGCCGTCCGCATTCCGATCTCGGTGTGGACGGCCTCTCCCCGTGCGGGCACAAGGCAGCGGCAGATTCAGGCGCGGTAGATTCGGACGATGACATCGACGTTTTCCGCATTGGTTGCCCGTGAGTCCGACGGCAAGATCGAATTGGCTCAGGAAACGGTCGACCACGACTTTCTTCCCGAGGGCACCGTCACCATCAAGGTCGCCTACTCCAGCGTGAACTACAAGGATGCGCTCGCGATCACGCCGAAGGGCGGTGTGGTTCGCGAATACCCGATCATCCCTGGCATCGATATCGCCGGTGAGGTCGTGGAGTCCGAACACGCGGATTTCAAGGTAGGCGACCAGGTCGTCGCACACGGTTACGACATCGGAACAGCACGGCACGGCGGCTACGCCGAGTACGCGCGCGTCCCCGGTGAGTGGGTCGTGCGACTCGATCAGCTCACTGCTCGCGACGCCGCAACTATCGGCACCGCAGGCTTCACCGCTGCGATGAGCGTCGAAGCACTGCTCGATCGCGGCATCACTCCCGATGACGGACCCATTCTCGTGACCGGTGCAAGTGGTGGCGTCGGCAGCACAAGCGTCGACCTTCTTGCTGCCGCGGGGTTCGAGGTCGTTGCGTCGACGGGCAAGACCGACGCCGCCGAGCTGCTGACCTCGCTCGGCGCGGCGAAGGTGATCGGGCGGTTGCCCGAAGATCCCGATGCGAAGATTCGCCCGCTCGGTAAAGCAGAGTGGGCGGGTGCGGTCGACTGCGTCGGCGGCAACACCCTCGCCTACGTCCTGAGCACCGTCAAGTACGGCGGTGCCGTCGCTGCCAGTGGCCTGACCGGCGGCGCAGCACTCCCGACCACCGTGCTGCCTTTCATCCTTCGTGGTGTCGCGCTGCTTGGAATCGACTCGGTTCAACTCGGAATCGAACGTCGCCGCGTGCTGTGGGAACGCCTGGAGGAAGGTCTGCGGCCAGCTCACCTGGACGCGATTGCGACCGAAGTTCCCGTTCGTGATGTCGCGAAGGTGCTCGATCAGATCCGCTCCGGCGGCACCACGGGCCGATTCGTGGTTGCCGTCGAAGGCGGCTTCTGACCCGAACGCAAACCCCGATCAGCCGACGACGACTCCTTCTGTCGAGTCATCTTTCGAGTTGTCGTCGGCTGACTCGTTTTCGGGATCCGAACCTGTATCGAACTGGGTCCGGTACAGCTCCTCGTACCGCCCACCTGCGGCGAGCAGTTCCGTGTGTGTGCCCCGCTCGATGATCCGGCCGTCTTCGAGGACGAGGATGACGTCGGCTGCCCGAACTGTCGAGAGCCTGTGCGCGATGACAAGTGCCGTTCGACCGACCAGCGCTTCGCCGAGTGCCTCCTGCACCGCGGCCTCCGATGTCGAGTCGAGCGAGGCGGTCGCTTCGTCGAGGACAACGATGCGGGGGCGTGCCAGCAGCAGGCGAGCGATCGTCAGGCGCTGACGCTCGCCGCCGGAGAGGCGATAGCCACGCTCGCCGACAACGGTGTCCAAACCGTCGGCCATCACGCCGACCAGGTCAGCGAGTCGCGCGCGCCGCAGTGCGTCCCAGATCTCCTCTTCGGATGCGTCCGGCCGCGCCAACAGCAGGTTGCCGCGGACCGAGTCGTGGAACAGGTGGCCATCCTGGGTCACCATGCCCACCGTCTGCTTGATCGACTCGGCGGTGAGGTCTCGGACGTCGACACCGGACAGGCGTACCGACCCCGAATCGACGTCGTACAACCGCGACACCAATTGCGCGATCGTCGACTTACCTGCTCCCGACGATCCGACGAGTGCAACGACCTGACCCGGCTCGGCTTTGAGGGACACCTCGTGCAGGACGACGTCGCCACCGCGCGAGTCGAGCGTGGCGACCTCTTCCAGCGATGCGAGCGAGACCTTGTCCGCAGAGGGGTAGGCGAACGAAACGTCGACCAACTCGACCGATGCCGGACCGTCCGGCATCTTCTCGGCGTCGGGCTTGTCGACGATGAGCGGCTTCAGATCGAGGACTTCGAAGACCCGCTCGAAGCTGACCAACGCGCTCATCACCTCGACGCGGGCGTTGGCAAGAGCTGTGAGTGGTGCGTACAGCCGCGTCAACAGCAGTGACAGCGATACAACGGCACCGGGATCCAACTGCCCTCGCAGAGCATAGAAACCGCCGAGGCCGTAGACCACAGCGATCGCCAACGCCGACACGAGCGTCAGTGCGGTCGCGAAGATCGTCTGCGCCATGGCAATCCGAACGCCGATATCGGCAACCCGGCTTGCCCTCGACGCGAACTCGTGAGACTCGCGTTTGGGCTGGCCGAACAGCTTGACCAGAGTTGCACCGGGTGCGGAGAACCGCTCGGTCATCTGGGTACTCATCGCCGAGTCGTGATTCGCAGATTCACGTTCGAGCGAGGCGAGCCGATTTCCCATTCGGCGCGCGGGTATGACGAACACCGGTAGCAGAACGAGCGACAGCAGCGTCACCTGCCAGGAGATCTGGAACATCACGGCGGCTGTCAACAGCAGCGTCACGACGTTTGCAACGACACCGGACAAGGTGTCGCTGAATGCGCGCTGGGCACCGATGACGTCGTTGTTGAGGCGGCTGACCAGCGCGCCCGTTCGGGTCCGGGTGAAGAAGGCGATCGGCATACGCTGAACGTGGTCGAACACGGCTGTGCGCAGATCGAGAATGAGACCCTCGCCGATGCGAGCCGACAGCCAGCGGGTGATCACCCCGAGTACTGCATCCGCTACAGCGAGCGCGGCAATGATGAGCGCCAGGATCACCACTACGCGTGGTGCGTCGTTGTCGACGATCGCGTTGACCACCCGACCTGCCAGCACCGGCGTCGCAACGCCGAGGATCGCGGTCGCGACGCTCAAGATCAGGAATCCACCGAGCAGCTTGCGGCGTGGTCGTGCAAATTCGAGGATCCTCAACAACGTGGCCCGCGAGAACGGTCTCGTCTCGTTGGGTCCCGTCATCGCCGTGTACACCTGATTCCAGGCGACCATTTCCATGCTCATTGTCGATCTCCGCTCATGTGTTGACGAGGTCTATAAGAGCACCGAGCACCGACAGTACGACCTTGACAATGGTTGAGGTCAAGCGATTTTCGTCGTAACGCAGTCCGCCCCCGTCACAAACTGTGACGGGGGCGGAGAAGCTTGGTGATCAGCTACCGAAAGGCAAAGTTCCCGGGGGGATCTGGTAGCCGCTGCTGCCGGCAGAAACGCCGCCCCACAGGTTGAGGATCGCATTCAGCAGGTTGGTGATCATTGAAGTGCCTTTCGTTGCGGCGTCATTCGACTGTCGTCAAAGGAACGTCGCCTCGAGGCGACATCACGTTACAAAGTACCGGCTGTCACGGATATTGCCGATTTTGCACATGGGGCATCCGTGCTTGCCGAAGGAGGGACAATCGAAGTATGAGCAATCTCGAGACGTCGGCATCGATCCTGACCTGCGAAAATCCTGGCGAGGTCGAATCGGCTGCTGTCGAGGTGTTGACCCCGCGCGAGGTTCCCCTCGGCGGCCTGCGCGCGATGGGAGTCCGCCGGACGCTTCCCCAGCGGCAGCGTTCGTTGATCGGCGGCTGGTGTTTCGCCGACCACTACGGACCCGACGACGTCGCGGAGACCGGTGGCATGACGGTCGCGCCTCATCCGCACACAGGCTTGCAGACAGTCAGCTGGTTGTTCGCCGGCGAGATCGAGCATCGCGACAGTGTCGGCTCCCACGCGATGGTTCGACCGGGCGAACTCAATCTGATGACTGCGGGACGCGGGATCGCGCACTCGGAGGTGTCGACCGCGAACACGACGGTGCTACACGGCATGCAACTGTGGGTCGCTCTCCCGGACGCTGCTCGCAACACCGAGCCCAAGTTCGAGCACTACGTGCCGACGCCACGTGCCGTCGACGGCGGCCGGATCAGCGTGTTCATCGGCGCGCTTGCAGGCGAGACGTCGACCGTCGAGATGTTCAGCCCGATGCTCGGCGCCGAGGTCTGTATCGATGCGGGTGCGACGCTGAAATTCGACGTCGACACCTCTTTCGAGCACGGTGCGATCGTCGACCAGGGTGTGGTCGAGCTGTGTGGCACGACGTTGACTCGGGCCGAGCTCGGGTTCGTGGCGGTCGGACGATCGAGCCTCGTGCTGCACAACCCCGGCGACGAGCAGGTGCGGCTGCTGTTGCTCGGCGGTGAGCCACTCGACGAGCAGATCCTGATGTGGTGGAACTTCGTCGGTAGGTCCAACGACGAGATAGGTATCTACCGTGCGCAGTGGCAGGACGAGGTCCGTGCGCACGACTCGGGAGAAGCGCCTTCGGCGACCCGCTTCGGCGTGGTCGACGATTATGTCGGCAATTGGATTCCGGCGCCGACGTTGCCTGCGACGCCGCTCAAACCGCGTGTCTAGTCTGGGCACCTCGGCTGTGTCGGTCCACTGTGGGAAAGTGCGGGCATGACTATCGAACTACAGGGCTTGCGCACGGTCATCTATCCCGTGGCGGACCTCGCCGCGGCAAAAGCGTGGTGGACCGAGTTGATCGGCGTGACACCGTACTTCGACGAGCCGTTCTACGTCGGGTTCGAGGTCGCAGGTTACGAACTCGGGTTGCTGCCGACCGAGGATTCGGCCGACGGTTCGTTCACCTACTGGGGTGTCGAGTCGGTAGCCGATGCGGTCTCGCAAGCGTTGACGAACGGCGCGACCGAGCATGTTCCTGCCGCCGACGTCGGTGGCGGAATCATCACCGCGACCGTCCGCACACCGGACGGCAGCGTCGTCGGATTCATCTTCAATCCGCATTTCGCGCTGCCGAGTTAAGAGTCCGACAATCGCAGCCAACAGCGTCGGGGTGACATCGAGCCTGGACCGTAGCCTCCGCGCCGACAGTCCGGTGAACCTCGCGATGACGATCGCGCCGCTGCGACGCGGGCGCAACGATCCGTGCCATCAGCGGACGTCGGACGGCGCGATCTGGCGTGCGTCGCTGATGGAATCAGGACCTGTCACCTATCGGCTCGTCCAGCATTCGCGCCAGGAGATCTCGGCCAGAGCGTGGGGTCCTGGCGGTGCCGAATTTCTCGACCAGCTCCCGAGGATGCTGTGTCTCGACGAGTCCACCGACGATTTCCGGCCGACGCATCCGAAGTTGATCGACGCGCACCGCCGCTTTCCCGACCTCAGAATGTTGCGCACCGGCAGGGTCTTCGAAGCCCTTGTGCCGTCGATTCTCGAACAGAAGGTCCACGGCATCGCGGCACTCTCCTCGTGGCGACAACTGGTCCGCAAGTACGGAACTCCTGCTCCCGGACCCGCTCCGGCGGGGTTGTACGTACCACCGAGTGCCGAAGTCTGGCGGCACGTTCCATCGTGGGAGTTCCACAAGGCCAACGTCGACCCACAGCGGTCACGGACGATCGTCACCGCAGCGCGCATGGCCGACAAGCTCGACCAAGCTGCCACGATGTCGCGCGAGGATGCGCAACGCCGCCTTCGGCTGGTCCCCGGCGTCGGGATCTGGACGGCAGCCGAAGTGGCACAGCGAGCGCTCGGCGACGCCGATGCGCTCTCGGTCGGCGACTACCACCTCGCGGCCATCGTCGGCTGGACGCTGCTCGGGCGGCCCATCGACGACGCCGAGATGGTCGAGTACCTGGAACCGCTACGGCCACATCGTTATCGAGCGATGCAGCTGCTCGTGGTCAGTGGTCACGCGCACAAACCGAAGTTCGGTCCGCGGACCACCGTCACCGACCACAGCTGGCACTAGAAGCCAGCTAGTCCCGCGGCCCACCCGCAACGTAGATGACCTGCCCGGATACGAAGCCCGCGCCTTCGCTGACCAGGAACGACACGGTATGCGCGATGTCTTCCGGATAGCCGACCCGACCGACGGGCGTGTTGGCTGCCGCGGCGGCCTTGAAGTCCTCGAACGGGACACCGACACGTTCTGCGGTCGCCGCAGTCATGTCGGTGACGATGAAACCTGGTCCGATGGCGTTGGCGGTGACTCCGTATTTGCCGAGCTCGATGGCGAGTGTTTTCGTGAAACCTTGCAGTCCGGCCTTTGCCGCGGAGTAGTTCACCTGCCCGCGATTACCGAGCGCCGAGACGCTCGACATGTTGACGATGCGTCCCCACTTCTGCTCGACCATGTACTTCTGGGCGGCCTTGGTCAGCAGGAAGGCACCGCGAAGGTGCACGCCGATCACCGAGTCCCATTCCGACACAGGCATTTTGAAGAGCAGGTTGTCACGAGTGATACCTGCGTTGTTCACCACTACCGTCGGTCCGCCGAGTTCGGCGGCAATTCGTTCCACTGCCGCGGTCACCGAGGCTTCGTCGGAGACGTCGGCACCGACGCCGAGTGCCGCACCACCGGCTGCGGTGATCGAGTCGACTGTTGCTGCACACGCGGCCTCGTCGAGATCGAGCACTGCGACAGCGAAACCGTCGGACGCGAGGCGTTGTGCGATCGCCGCTCCGATTCCGCGGGCTGCACCCGATACGACGGCAACTCTGGTGTTGGCACTGCTCACGACGGGGTCCTCCTGTAGCTGCGGCTAACGGCAATGGTGCGATATTCGATCGAGCTTACGAAGAGTGCATTCGACCACGAACGGGGTACCACGATGTTTCGCGATCCAGAACTGCCGGACTGGCTCGAATACGTGCTCGGACAGCTCGGCGTGCGCTGGTGATCCGAGTCCGCTAGCCCGCGATGATCCGCGTGATCGCCTTGACCGGCAGCGGTAGCCAGTTCGGACGATGCCGGACCTCGTACACGGCTTCGTAGATGGCTTTGTCGAGTAGGTAGGCCTCGAGGAGGTCGGACTCGGCGCGGGGGTCGGTGCCTGCGACCGATGCGTAGCCGTCGCAGAAGGCAGAGCCGTTGCGGGTCGTCCATTCCTTGGCTCTGAATTCGCGTTGCGAATCCTGCATTGTCGAAAAGTCGGTCAGTGAATGGTGCCCGGCGTAGTCGAACGACCGAAGCATCCCGGCGATATCTCGCAGCGGGCTGTCGGGGAGCCGCCGCTCGGCGATCGTCTTGACCGGTTCGCCCTCGAAGTCGATGACGATCCACCGCGACGGGGCCCGAAGTGCCTGCCCGAGATGTAGGTCGCCGTGGATGCGCTGCACCGTTGTCGGCGCGGCTGTTGCCGCCTTGTCGAATACCGCTTGCGCTGCCACCCGCCGGTCGGCGATTTCGGGAACGATCGCGGCCGCGGCATCGAGACGTCGGGTCATTCCTGCAATGGTGTCCGCCGACACCGCCGCATGCGTCGAGCCGAGTTGACGGGCAAGGTCCGCATGGACGTGTGCGACGGCCTCGCCGAGCCGCTGGGCCTCACCCGCGAAGTCGGTGCCGACTTCGGCGGCGTGCAGGTCCGCCTCGACGAACAGATCGCGCACACTGTTGACGGCGAGCGACCAGCCATCCGCGGCATTTGCAACGAACTCCTGCACCATCGCAAGGGTGAGTGGCTCGCCGTCGAGTTCGGATTCGATCCAGCCGATCAGGGGTGCGACGTGCTCGCAGCCGCTGTCGGCCAACGCGCGGTGCAACTCCAGATCAGGGTTGATGCCAGGCTCGAGTCGGCGAAACAGCTTGAGCAACAACTGTTCTCCATACACGATCGACGTGTTGGATTGCTCGGCGCCGATCGGCCTGCTGCGCAGTGCTGTGTCGATGGCGCTACCGGCGACCGTGCGAAAGGTGATGCTGCCCAACGTTTGTTGTTCCGCAAGCGCCGTCAGGTAGTGATCGTTGACCTCCTGATCGGCGGTCGCGTCGTAAACGACGGGACGCTCGGTGCCGGGAACCGGGTCGACATCGAGCTCGGGTAATGCGAAGGGCAACAGTGCTTCCGGTGGATGGACCCGGTACGCGAGTGGAATCTGATAGCGCTGCGCAGGCCCGCCGGCGAACTCGACATCGACGACCACCTGCTCGGCTGCGAAACCGTCTGTGTCGATAAGGGGTTCGCGCAGTCGGAGGCGCACTGCGCTCAGCGTGAGGCTCTTGCCGGAGAACCAACGCTGTTCGGGTAACCAGAGCGCCAACTGGGCGCACAGGTCGGAGTCGGTCGGCAGTGACAAGGTCATGACTGCACCGCGGCCTCTGCCTCGCTGCTGACGGGATGCCCGGTTGCGGCACCTTCGGTACGCGGATCGGGTTGCAACGCAAACCAATAGAACCCGTGGCCGGGCAGCGTGATCATGTAGCCCTGGTCCGTGATCTTCGGAAACGGCACCGACCCGGTCAGTTCCACAGGAATCCGACCTTCGAAGACGGACAGATCGAGCACGACGGCCTGCGGGAATCGCGACAGGTTGTTAACACAGAGGATGACGTCACTCGAGCGTCGCTGCGCTTCCGACGGCGCGAGTTCTCGCACGTACGACAGGATGGCCGGATTGCTGTTGCCGAGTTCGGTGAACGTGCCGAGGCCGAACGCGGGATGCTGCTTGCGCACCTGGATCATGCGCCGCGTCCAGTGCAGGAGAGTGTTCGTCGAATTCATCTGGGACTCGACGTTGACGGACTGAAAACCGTAGGTCGGGTCCATGACCACCGGCAGGTACATGCGGGCGGGATCGGCGCGCGAGAAGCCCGCGTTGCGGTCGGGGGTCCACTGCATCGGAGTGCGGACCGCGTCGCGGTCGCCGAGCCAGATGTTGTCACCCATGCCGATCTCGTCGCCGTAGTACAGCATCGGCGAGCCGGGCAGACTGAGCAGTAGCGCGGTGAAGAGTTCGAGTTGGTTGCGATCGTTTTCCAACAGTGGTGCCAAGCGCCTGCGAATCCCGATGTTGGCCTTCATCCGTGGGTCTTTGGCGTACTCGGCGTACATGTAGTCCCGCTCGTCGTCGGTGACCATTTCCAGCGTCAGTTCATCGTGATTGCGCAGAAAGATTCCCCACTGTGCCGACTTCGGGATGGCTGGAGTCTGGGCGAGGATCTCCGAGATCGGAATGCGATTCTGCCGACGCACCGCCATGAAGATGCGGGGCATCAACGGGAAATGAAACGCCATGTGGCATTCGTCGCCGTTGTCGGGTTCGCCGAAGTACTCGACCACGTCCGCGGGCCACTGGTTGGCTTCGGCGAGCAGGACGCGTCCCGGGTACTCCTTGTCGACCACGCTGCGGCAGCGCTTGAGGTAGGCGTGCGTCTCGGGCAGGTTCTCGCAGTTCGTCCCCTCACGGGCGAACAGGTACGGCACCGCGTCGAGCCGAAAACCGTCGATGCCGAGATCGAGCCAAAAGCGCAGCACGTCGATCATCGCGTCCTGCACTTCGGGGTTGTCGTAGTTCAGATCCGGTTGGTGGGAGAAGAATCGGTGCCAGTAGTACTGTCCGCGTACGGGATCCCACGTCCAGTTCGACACTTCCGTGTCGACGAAAATGATTCGCGCATCAGGATATTTGTCGTCGGTGTCGGACCACATGTAGTAATCGCCGTACGGTCCGGTCGGATCCGACCTCGACTCCTGGAACCAGGCGTGGGTATCGGAGGTGTGGTTCATGACCAGGTCGGTGATGACGCGAATTCCACGGCGGTGCGCGTGATCGAGCAGCGTCACGAAATCTTCGACAGTTCCGAATTCGGGGAGCACAAGTCGAAAGTCGCGGATGTCGTAGCCGCCGTCGCGCAGCGGGGAATCGTAGAAGGGCGGTAGCCACAGACAGTCGACACCGAGCCACGACAGATAGTCGAGTTTGTCGGTGAGCCCGCGCAGATCACCGGTGCCGTCGTTGGACGAATCGGAGAAGGCGCGAACGAGAACTTCGTAGAACACCGCGCGTTTGAACCACTGGGTGTCGACCTCTAGCGGTTTGGCGTGGCTGAAGTCTTCGGCTCGAGACTCGACGAGATGTCCGTCGGCGGTGTGTTCGGGCTTCAGGTTGTCGTGCTTGGACGAAGGTGTGTTGCGCGGCAGTCCATGCTTCTCGAACTGCGTTCGCGACAAATCTTCAAGGGGCATGCGCACCTCGGCGGTCGGTTCGTCAGGTTCGGATCTATCCCGACCCTAGCGCGATCGCCGAGGTGCTGCCGTTCCGTGCAGGTGAAACGCTTCTCAGTGCAGCAGAAGCGGTGGGGCTGCTTCTTTGTCGTCCTCGACGGGCGCCTTCGGCTTGGTCCGCGGCAAGAAGTACGCGGGGATCAGCGTCAGCGCAATCAGCACCACCGCGACCATAAATGTGTTGCCGAATGCCTCGCCTGCCTGCTGCAGACCAGCCTCGAGCATGCCGGGAACCTTTTCGAGTTCGGCCCTGATGCCCGGGTTCTGCTGCGATGCGATGGCAGGTCCCGCGAATTCACGATTCTGGATGAGGTTCGTCAGAACTACCGACATCGTCGCCGTACCAACCGATCCGCCGACCTGGTTCACGATGTTCATCAGAGTCGAACCGCGGGCGACCTCGTGATGAGTCAGCGTCTGCAGCGCCGCGGTCATGATCGGCATCATCGTGGCGCCCATGCCGAGGCCCATGACGAACAGTGAGCCGAGCAACAGCGCGTAGGACGTATCGGCGCCGACCTGTGTGAACACGGCCATCGACAGGCCGATCAGCGTGATGCCTGCCATCACGATCTTGCCGGGTCCGATCTTGTCGACCAGGAATCCGGCAACCGGCATCGTCAGCATTGCGCCGATGCCTTGCGGGGCAAGCAACAGACCCGCGTGCAATGTCGATTCACCTCGCACCTGCAGGAAATAGCTCGGGAAAAGCAGTCCTGCGCCGAAGAATGCGACCGCGAACAGCGACATCGACAGCACGGCAACCGTCAGATTTCGGTTCTTGAACAAATGCAGATCGATAAGCGGATGTGTGGCCCGCAGCGCGTGGAAGACGAAAACTACGACCAAAATGAATCCGACTATGGCCGGTATCAGCACCCTGGCCGAAGCGATCGTCCCCATCTCCGGGATCGACGAAACGCCGAACAGCAGCAGCGCCAGGCCGGGCGATAGCAGCAGCATGCCGACGAAGTCGAACGATTCCGACGGTGACGGGTCGTCGGACGGCAGGATGAAGATGGCCGCGATGAGCGCGATGGCGCCGATCGGCACGTTGATCAGGAAGATCCAGTGCCAGCTCGCGGCTTCGATCAGCCACCCGCCGAGGATCGGTCCGCTGATCGGTCCGAGGAGCATCGGGACGCCGAGTACGGCCATCACGCGACCGATACGTTGGGGTCCCGCAGCGTGGGTCATGATCGTCATACCGAGCGGCATCAGCATGCCGCCGCCGAAGCCCTGCAGCACGCGGAAGCCGATCAGCGACGTGATGTCCCATGCGAAGCTGCACGCCACCGAACCGGCAACGAAGAGCACAAGAGCCGTGATGAACAGCCGTTTGGTACCGAAACGGTCTGCGCCCCAGCCTGTCAGCGGAATCACCGTGGCAAGCGCGAGCGTGTATCCGGTCATCGTCCATGCCGCAATGGCGAACGACGTCTCGAAGACGTTGACGAACGTTGGAATCGCGACGGTGACGACCGTGAGGTCGAGAATCGACATGATCGCGCTGAGCACGACGACTCCGGCGATCTTCAGAACCCGGGCATCGAGCTTGTCGGAGCCGGCGTCTGGTGCGGCGGAGCCGGTATGTGGAGGTGAAGTCACCGGTTCAGCGTGGCAGGTTCGTTTGCTCAGCGCTAGCCTCGCGCTTTCACGCTAATTCGGCAGAGGACTGTGTCGCAGACAAAGAATGGTG
>NZ_JBIMSN010000055.1:0-36586 GCF_043944905.1 Antrihabitans spumae | reverse complement strand
TGCACGGTGCCGGGCTGCGGCCGCACTAGGTTCCTGCATGCGCACCACGTTGTCTACTATTCGCGGGGCGGCCCGACCGATCTCGACAATCTGACCCTGCTCTGCGGTGAGCATCACCGCGCGTTGCACGACGGATTGTTCACCATCACCGCCGACGGCAATCAGATCTTCACCTTCGCCGACCTCAACGGACGCAGAATCGACTACGCCCCACTGCTGTCCGGTGACGTCGACGACCTCAGCCGCCGTTACCGCCACATCGACCCCGATGCCGTCACTGCCGATTGGTCCGGTGAACCGCTCGATGCCAGCTTCGCCACCGATGTGCTGCTCCGCAACTGGGACCTGGAGAAACGGCGACGCAACACCGACCTCGTGGAGGCGGCCTAGACGGCTGGCCTTTCACGCAGAGTTACTGCTCGAACCCGCCGAAGGTGCCTGGGCCGACATTGCGGCTGTTGCGGGTGCGCAGGTCGTGAACGTATTCCTCCGGTGCGCCTGCCTTCTCGGCGGCGTCCGCCATCACGCCGATGTAGCGCGCCGACGGCAGACCGCCCTCGTAGGCGTCCATGACGTAGAGCCAGGCGAGCACGGGCCGGTCGGCCGTTGCGACGCGCAGGCGGATCTTGCGGTGAATGCCGAGTTCGGAGCCCTCCCAGCGGTCCAGCCGCTGCTCGTCCTCTTCGGAGACGTCGTAGAGCACGACGAAAACTCGCGATCCTGGTTCCTCGACGACTGTTGCCAGTGCGCCTTCCCAGCCGATGTCACCACCGCTGAAGGTCAGCCGCCAGCCTTCCAACCAGCCCGTACCCGCCATCGGCGAGTGCGGACAGCGTTCAAGCATCTGCTCGGGATCCATGTTCGACCCGTACGCGGCATAAATCGGCACGGCGGCCAGCCTATCGCGACCTCGTTGCGGGAGTGAACGTCGGCGCGCCTTTGCAGTGCACGGGTCCGTGGCCTCGAATAGCGTTAGGCCTATGACTCGGATCGTGATCATCGGTGGCGGACCAGCTGGATACGAGGCGGCGCTGGTCGCCGCACAACATGGGGCTTCGGTGTCGCTCATCGATTCGGACGGGATCGGCGGCGCATGTGTGCTGTTCGACTGCGTGCCGTCGAAGACGTTCATCGCCTCGACCGGCGTGCGAACGGATCTGCGGCGAGCGAACGATCTCGGCATCAATCTCGACCCGGAGCAGGCACTGATTTCGTTGCCGCAGATCCATTCCCGTGTGAAGAGCCTCGCCTTCGCGCAGTCCAGCGATATTCGCGCCCGGCTGAAGACGGTCGGCGTCACGCTGTTGTCGGGGCGCGGCGAGATCATCGATCCGCGGGTCGGGCTCGCTGCGCATCAGGTGCGGGCGATCTTGGCAGACGGCACCGAGCAGATTCTCGACACCGATGTGGTGTTGATCGCCACCGGTGCGAGTCCGCGGGTACTCGCGGGCGCCGAACCGGACGGTGAGAGGATCCTGAACTGGCGCCAGCTCTACGACCTCGACGAGCTGCCGACGCATCTGGTCGTCGTCGGCTCGGGCGTGACGGGTGCCGAGTTCGTATCGGCCTACACCGAGATGGGTGTGCAGGTGACGTCGGTGTCGAGCCGTAACCGCGTGCTGCCACACGAGGACGAAGATGCTGCACTCGTTTTGGAGGACGCGCTCGCCGAACGCGGTGTGAAGCTCGTGAAGCAGGCGCGCGCCGAGTCGGTGACAAGAACGGCCGACGGGATTCTTGTGACGCTGTCCGATGGTCGCACGGTCGAGGGTTCACACGCGCTGATGACGGTGGGTTCGGTACCCAACACCGATGGGCTCGGTCTGGACAAGGTCGGAATCGAGCTCGACAAGGGTGGCTTCCTGCGGGTCGATCGGGTTTCGCGGACAACGGTTTCCGGCATCTACGCGGCGGGCGACTGTACTGGCCTGTTGCCGTTGGCTTCGGTCGCGGCGATGCAGGGCCGAATCGCGATGTATCACGCGCTCGGCGAGGGCGTCAGCCCGATCAAGCTGAAGACCGTCGCATCTGCGGTGTTCACGCGGCCGGAAATTGCGACCGTCGGCGTGAGCCAGGCGTCGATCGACAGTGGCGAGGTGCCTGCTCGCACGGTCATGCTGCCGCTGAATACCAACCCGCGCGCCAAGATGTCCGGCCTGCGGCGCGGCTTCGTGAAGATCTTTTGCCGACCTGCGACGGGTGTCGTCATCGGTGGCGTCGTCGTCGCACCCGTCGCTTCGGAGCTGATCCTGCCGATTGCGATCGCGGTACAGAACAATCTGTCGGTGAACGACCTTGCGCAGACGTTCTCGGTGTACCCGTCGTTGTCGGGCTCGGTCATCGAGGCCGCCAGGCAGCTCATGAGGCACGACGACCTGGACTAGTCTCATGATGTGAGACGGACATTTCATATGCTGGCACAGGCGTGAGAAAATCGAGCATGCATCCCGCGCCACAACTTGCTCGACGGCTGGACAGTTTGCGCAGCTCCGCGATTCGCGACCTGCTGACCGTTACCGCACGCGCCGACATCATCAGCCTTGCGGGCGGTCTACCCGACCCGGAGTTGGTACCGCGAGCCCGTATTGCAGCGGCAGCGGTCGACGCCCTCGGTGGGCTCAGTGCGGTGCAGTACACGGAAACGCCGGGTTGGGCGGGACTGCGCGAGGTGCTTGCCGCACGCAACTCGGTGCAGTGTGGCCGTCCCGTCGGGGTGAACGAAATCTTCACGACGCACGGTTCGCAGCAGGCGCTGAGCCTGCTTGCCCAGGTACTGATCGATCCGGGCGCTGTCGTCGTTGTCGAGAATCCTGCGTACATCGGTGCGCTGCAGGTCTTTCGGGCCGTCGACGCGCAGATCGATGCGCTGCCGATGGACGCGGACGGACTATCGATCGATGCGCTGGAAGAACTCC
The DNA here is from genome assembly GCF_043944905.1 of Antrihabitans spumae. Taxonomy (NCBI): domain Bacteria; kingdom Bacillati; phylum Actinomycetota; class Actinomycetes; order Mycobacteriales; family Nocardiaceae; genus Antrihabitans; species Antrihabitans spumae. Next base: position 33,671 of record NZ_JBIMSN010000055.1, on the reverse strand, counting down.
TCGCGACGGGTGTGCGGCCGACCGTCGTTCACACGGTCAGCAACTTCCACAACCCTGCAAGCCGTTCGTTGAGTACCGACCGTCGGATCCGGTTGGCCGCGCTTGCAGAGCAATTCGGCTTCTGGGTGATCGAGGACGACCCGTACGGCGAGATCTGGTTCGACGAACCGTCGCCGAGACCCGTTGCGGCGTATTCGGATCGGGTCATCAGGCTGTCGAGCGCGTCCAAGATCATCGCTCCAGCCCTGCGGACCGGATGGTTGCAGGCGCCCGAGCACGTCTGTCGTGCAGTCGAATTGGTTCGTCAGGGTGCTGACCTGTGTGGGTCGGCGTTGACGCAGCAGATCGTCGCGGAACTGATCGCCGACGACCGCTGGCTCGAGCACCACATCGACGGGGTGCGTGCCGCGTACCGGGAGCGTGCCGAGATTCTCTGCGCCGCAGTCGATCAAGTTTTCGGCGATGTCATCTCACGCACCGACGTCACCGGTGGCATGTTCTGCTGGATCGACTTTCTCGATGGCACCGATACCCAGAAGCTGTTGCCACTTGCGCTGGAGGCGGGCGTCGCTTTTGTTCCTGGCTCGGCTTTCGCTGTAGGCGACGGCTACCAGAACTCGATGCGCCTGTGCTTCACCACCTCCGATGGGCCCGTGCTGGAGGCGGCCGTGTCGAGGCTTGCGCGTGCCCACGAGGAACTTGCGCTCGCCTGACTCACCCGTGACGGCTTATCGTTCGTCTCAGGCACATAGCTACTAGCCTGGGTTTCGACCGGTCGCCAATTGACAGGAGCTCACGTTGACGAAGCAGCCAGGAGCGCAATTTCTGGGTCCCCAGCAACGTGACCTCGCCTGGGAGCAACTTAAGAAAGAGCAGTTCGACATCGTCGTCATCGGCGGTGGCGTCGTCGGCGCCGGAACTGCCCTCGACGCTGCGACCCGCGGCCTCAAGGTCGCGCTCGTGGAGGCCCGCGATTTCGCCTCCGGCACGTCGAGCCGATCGTCGAAGATGTTCCACGGTGGGCTCAGGTATCTGGAGCAGCTCGAATTCGGGTTGGTGCGCGAGGCGTTGCGCGAACGCGAACTATCGCTGACGACGCTGGCACCGCATCTGGTGAAGCCGCTGCCGTTCCTCTTCCCGCTGACCCATCGAGGCTGGGAGCGGCCGTACGTGGCCGCCGGAATGCTGCTCTACGACCAGCTGGGTGGCGCGAAGTCGGTTCCGGCGCAGAAACATCTGACCCGGTCGGGCGCGCTGCGCCTGGCGCCGGGCCTCAAGCGAAACTCCCTCGTCGGCGGAATTCGGTTCTACGACACCGTTGTCGACGACGCGCGGCACACGATGACCGTGGCGCGGACTGCGGCGTACTACGGCGCGGTGGTGCGTACGTCGACTCAGGTCGTCGGCTTCCTACGGGAAGCGGATCGAGTTTCCGGTGTGCGCGTGCATGATTCGGAGGACGGTCGCTCGGCGGAGATTCGTGCCCACGTCGTCGTCAACGCCACCGGGGTGTGGACCGACGAGATCCAGGCCCTGTCGCGGCAGAAGGGGCGTTTTCGGGTTCGTGCGTCGAAGGGTGTGCATATCGTTGTGCCTCGGGATCGCATCGTCAGCGAGGCGGCGATCATTCTGCGTACCCCGACGTCGGTGCTGTTTCTGATTCCGTGGGGCACACACTGGATCATCGGCACGACCGACACCGATTGGAATCTGGATCTCGCGCATCCTGCCGCGACGAAGGCCGACATCGACTACATCCTCACCCGCGTCAATCAGGTGCTGGTGACTCCGCTGACCCATGCCGACATCGACGGTGTCTATGCCGGGCTGCGCCCGCTGCTCGCGGGCGAGAGCGACGAGACGTCGAAGCTGTCACGTGAACACGCCGTCGCCAGGGTCGCGCCGGGGTTGATCGCCATAGCCGGCGGCAAGTACACGACCTATCGCGTGATGGCCGAGGACGCGGTCGAGGCTGCGGCCGAAGACATTCCGGCCCGGGTGTCGCCGTCGATCACGCAGAAGGTGCCGCTGATGGGCGCCGACGGCTATTTCGCGTTGGTGAATCAGACGCTGCACCTCGGCGAGATCTACGGTCTGCATCCGTATCGGGTCAAGCACCTGCTCGACCGTTACGGGTCGTTGCTCGACGAGGTCATGGAGCTGGCGAAGGAACAGCCGGAACTCCTTGCACCGCTGACCGATGCGCCGTCGTACCTGCAGGTGGAGATCGTCTATGCGGCAGCGGCAGAGGGTGCGCTACACCTCGAGGACATTCTTGCTCGGCGGACCCGCATCGCCATCGAGTACCCGCATCGCGGCAAGAACTGTGCCGAGCAGGTGGCGCGGCTGGTCGCGCCCGTGCTCGGGTGGGACGCCACGGACATCGACCGCGAGTTGGAGACGTACCTGGCGCGTGTCGATGCCGAAGTTCGGTCACAGGCGCAGCCCGACGACGAGTCCGCGGACGCGCTTCGCGCCGCGGCGCCCGAAGCGCGCGGTCAGTTGCTCGAACCGGTGCCGATCGGACGCTGAACCCTGCCGACCGGGCATTCCGCTCGGTACGGGTTGTAGTGGCGCGGCGAGTCCCATTCGTCGACCGGCGGTGCGAACATCCGCGGAGTCTGGGGTAGCGGCGCGTCGGTTGGGGTTTTGCCTCGTGCGCGATCCAGTGCGGCCATGGCACGCGGATGCAGCATCAGGCGTTCTGGCACGAAGCGCATCGCGATGCTGCTCGTGATCGTCGTTGCGGCCGCCACCCCCTTGAAGGCGATGCGATCGGCGATGGTCCAGCGGTAGCCCATGCGCCTGCGGACTGGTTCGTCGAACATGCCGACGGTGAGCCAGGTGTAGACCGTCGCGACAACGGGGCGAAGGGCCGGCCACGCCGCCTCGGGAATCGGTAGAAAGAACGGATGGTCGAGGCTGCCCAAGTCCAGTACGTCGCGCGTAGCTTGGTTGTCTTCCAACACGTTTCGGCACATATCCTCCCAGTACTCCTGGAAGTCTTCCCAGCTCCTCGGCACCGGCCGCATGCTCACGCCGTACATCCGATACCAGTCGACGTGCTCGTCGAACAGTTGCCGTTTGTCCGCCTCGGACAGCCCGCCCGCGAAATGCTCGGCAAAATTGACGATCCCCATGAAGAACGTCGCGTGGGCCCAGTAGAAGACGTCGGGATCCAGGGCGTGGTACCGATTGCCGTTTCTGTCGACGCCTTTGATGTCGCGGTGGTAGTCGCGAACCTCGGCGCCTGTCTGTGGCGCGCGATCGCCGTCGTAGACGACGCCGGCGATCGGGTAGGTCGACCGGTTGAGGCGTTGCCACCGCTCGTCGAAGAATCGGGAATGTTCCTCGACCGCTGCGCCGAGTTTTGGATGCATGTTCTGCATCGCACCACTCCACGGGGCCGTCAGGAAGATTCGGTTGTCGCCGAAGTACTTCCAGGTGAGTGAATCGGGACCGAGTGGGAACGTTTCTTCCGGAGCGACGCTGCTCTGACTACTCATGTTGTCAGACTATGTGTGACAACGGGTGTAGTCAACTGCTCGGTATGGGACGATTCGAGTCGTGGCCACCGAGAACGGAACACGCAGCTGGGCGGGCGTCGACATTGCGCAGCGTCAGCGCATACGGCGTGAGGATCTGCTGCGGGCAGGCATCGATTTGCTCGGGTCCGCCGCTGGTCCCGCTGTCAGTGTGCGGGCGGTGTGCAAGGCGGCCGGCATGACCGAACGGTATTTCTACGCGAGCTTCGCCGACCGCGATCAGTTCGTCCTCGAGGTGTACGAACATGTCGCCGGTCTCGCCCGCGATGCGCTCGTCGATGCGATAACGCAGACGCGGGAGAAGCGTGAACTGCCGAAAGCTGCGATCGAGGCGTTCGTCGAATTGATCGTCGATCGACCGGAGATGGGCAGGGTCTTGCTGGTCGGACCGCTCACGGAGCCGGGGCTCGGAGGTCGTGGCATGCAGCTTGCACCCGGGTTCGGTGCGTTGATCGAGGCGCAATTGACCGGTATCGCCGATGCCGACGATCGGAAGATGGAGTCGATCGGCCTGATCGGCGCTCTCACGACGCTGTTCACCGCCTACCTCGACGGCACGATCACTCCAGGCCGTGACCGCCTCGTCGCCCATTGCGTCGGTATGTTGGAAAGGGCGAATCGGCCGGTCGCGGCAGTGTCGAACTGAGATGGGGTTACACGGGTGAGACGAGTATTCGGTGTACTGGCAGCAGGTGCGGTGGTTTTCGCCGCCGGCTGCGGTGGCGAGATCTCGGGGAGTCCTGTCGTTGGCGCCGAGGCGGGCACCGATGCGTTCGTTCCGAGCGAAGGGAATCAGGATCCGTCGCTCGCGATATCGGGAATCGAGACCGAAGACTTTCCTCCGGGCAAGCACGTTCCGTCGACTGCGCGGGTGGCATACGACGAGAGTCCGCCGTTCGGAGGAACCCACGATCAGGTGTGGGCAACGTGCACCGGCGTCGTATATCCGACTGCGGTACGAACCGAAAACATGGTGCATTCGCTCGAACACGGTGCGGTGTGGATTGCGTACAACCCCGACGACATCTCGGGCTCCGATCGCGAGGCGCTTGCCGAGCGAGTCGAGGGTATGCCGTATCTGATGATGTCGCCGTATCCCGATCTGGACCAACCGATTTCGCTGCAATCCTGGGGTCACCGGCTCAAACTCGACGATGCCGACGATCCGAGGATAGACCAGTTCATCGAGGCGCTAAGGGTCAACGAATACACAACGCCAGAGGTCGGCGCGACGTGTGCGACCGTGGTGGGCTCGTTCGATCCGGACGATCCGCCGCCGTTCGACGAGAGCGAGCCGCCCGCCGGGTCGTCACCCCCGCGTTAGGTCGGCGCTGGTTGGCATTTCGGGCAGATGAACACGTATCGCTCCGCTGACGGACTGTCGCTTTGGTCCAGCTTCCTGATCGTTGTTCGGCAACGGGGACAAGGCATTCGGGCTCGGCCGTAGACGTACGACCGATGCCGCTGGGTTTGAATCGACTGTGTGAGCAGTATGCGCGCGTGTTCGATCAGGGCGTGCAGGTCGGCGACGTCGCCGACAGCGGTTCGGGGATCGACGCGGGCCATGAAGCACGCTTCGCTACGGAAGATGTTCCCGATTCCGGCGAGGTTGCGTTGGTCGAGGAGTGCGAGTCCTACCGGCCTTAGCGGGTCGCTGCGCAGACGTGCCACCGCTTCGTCGGGGTCCCAGTCCGCACCGAGGAGGTCGGGACCGAGATGTCCGATGACGCGATCCTCCTCGGAGCGGGCGAGAATCTCGGTGATTCCGAGCGAGAATCCAACGACGACTGCATCTTTCGTCGACAGCACGATTCTGGCGCGGTACGCGGGTCGGCGCCAGCGCGCGCCCGGCGGGTAGATGTGCCATTCGCCTTCCATCTTCAGATGGGTATGAATGGTCGTATCGCCCACGCGCATCAGCAGATGCTTACCGCGCGTGACGATTTCGTCGACGGTCCGCCCCGACAGGTCGACCGTCGCAAAGCGTGGCACGCGCACGTCGCAGCCAGTGAGCTGCTTTCCTTCCAGCGCGGGTCGGAGGCGTTTTGCGGCGCGCCACACGCTGTCGCCCTCAGGCACCGGCGCGCAGCCTCAATCCACTCGGTGTCGGCGCAAACCCCGCGCCGACGAGAATGTGGGCAAGGGTGCTGCCGTGGATGGATTCGCCGTCGGCCTTGTCGATCACAAGTTTGGCGACGCGGCGATGTTTGACGAGATCGGCCAACGCGTTCGCTGCGGCATCGAGACGGTCGGCGCGGTCGGTGAAGGTGAGGATCGTCTTGCCGCCGCGCTCGACGTACATCGTCAGTTCGCCGTCGACGAGCACGACGAGCGCGCCCGCCTTTCGGCCGGGCCGGTGGCCTTCGTCCGAGCTCGGCCACGGCAGCGCGGCACCGTAGGGGTTGGCAGGATCGGTCGCCGCGAGTGCGAGGGCCGTTCCGACAGCGTCGGGGTCGTCGTTGTTGCCGGCGTACTCACGCAGTCGGTCGACGACGTCGGAGGTCGAGAACTGCGCTCCGCCAAGGGTGTTGACGAAGTAGCCGCGTCGACACCGGCCGGAGTCCTCGAAGTTCGTTAGCACCTTGTACATCAGCGCAAAACCGCCGGGTGTGCCTTCGTTGACGACGGAACCGCGGGTGACGACGCCGTAGCGTTCCAGAATGATGTCGGCGATCGTGTGTGCGCGGATCGTCGGGTCGGGCTCGGGTTGCGGCAGTAGCGACCAGCGCCCCGCTGCGGTCGGTGGACCCGAGCGTGTCGGCATCGCTGGCCGGGGAACGCTGCGGAGTGCACGTGAGCGTGGCATCCGGCGCGGCGCGCGATGGCTGGTGTTCGTTCTCGCGGTCCCTGACATCAGGGATCGAACCGGAGCGAACGTATCGCCGCTGATGTAACCGGCCCACACGAGTTCCCACATCGCTTTGACCAGAGCTGTGTCGTCGACTGTGCCGATCGCGGTGCCGACGGTGTCGGACAGCTGCCGGAAGAAGAATGCACCGCCACTACTGAGCGTTGCGAGGACCTGCACCTGCAGATCGGAAAGGTCGATCTCGCTCGCCGGTGGGACTGTGAACGGTGCTTGGTCGGCCAGCTGCAGACACACCCAGCCGTCTTTGGCGGTGATCGAACCGTTGCCCGACCACACGACTTCACCCGTCGACGTCAGCTCGTCCAACATCGCAGGCGAATAGTCCGAGACGCGGGACGGAAGGATGAGAGACTCCCACGCCGACGCCGGAATCGGCACGCCCGCAAGCTGTTCGATGACGGTTGCGACACCGTCGACGCCTCGCAGAGTGCCGTTGACGTGTTGCCAAGCGGGCAGGAATCGACCGAGCGCTTCGGTCGGGACGGGTTCGACTTCCTGCCGCAGCGCGGCGAGGGACCGTCGTCGCAGTCGGCGCAGGACTCCGGCATCGCACCATTCGCTACCGGTTGTTCCCGGCCTGAATTCGCCTTCCACAACTCGCTTTTCGAGCGAAAGGCGGCGCAACACCGCTGCGGCGACGGCGACACCGACCGAGAAACGTTGTGCGACTTGGGCTGTGGTGAAGGGTCCGTGTGTGCGCGCGTAGCGGGCGATGAGGTCGCCGAGCGGGTCGGGTACGGGTTCGATGAAGGCGGTCGGCACTCCGATCGGTAGCGCGACACCGAGAGCGTCTCGCATGCGGCTCGCGTCCTCGATCGCGATCCACCAGACCTTGCCTGCGAACGAGACTTCCAGGGCACGCCGAGCATCGGCGAGCGCCGTGACGGCCTCTAGCGCGGGGGTGTCGGAGCGGGCGACAAGCTCGTCGATCGTCGTCGGTCCGAGCAACCTGAGCAGGTCGGCGATACCTTCTACGTCGCGAGCCTTGCGGTCGGGTGCCAGGCGCTGCAGCTCTAGTTCGATCTCGTCGATGACCTTGGCGTCCAGCAGCTCTCGCAGCTCGACGCGGCCGAGCAATTCTGCGAGCAACGTCGAATCGAGCGAAAGCGCGGCCGCGCGACGTTCGGCAAGCGGACTGTCGCCTTCGTACATAAACGCGCCGACATAGTCGAACAGCAGTGCCTTCGCGAACGGTGACGGCGATTGTGTTTCGACTTCGATGATTCGGATCTGGCGACGGGCCAGCCGAACGAGGAGGTCGCGGAGCGCAGGGAGGTCGTAGACGTCCTGCAGGCACTCACGGACCGTCTCGAGCAGGATCGGGAAGGTCGGGAACTTGCGCGCCACATCGAGCAGTTGCGCCGACCGTTGCCGTTGCTGCCACAGCGGCGCTCTCTTGCCAGGGTCGCGGCGCGGTAGGAGTAGTGCTCGCGCAGCGCATTCTCGGAACCTGGAGGCGAAAAGCGCTGAGCCACCGACCTGTTCGGTGACAAGGTCGTCTATTTCGTCGTGCTCGAAAGCGAACAGCTCGGCGCCGGGCGGGTTGTCGTCGGTGTCGGGGAGTCGGACGATGATGCCGTCGTCGGAGGCGGTGGGGGAGACGTCGATGTCGAATTTCGCTTGCAGCCGTGCGCCGATCGCGAGCGCCCACGGCGCATGGACGGGTAGCCCGTACGGGGAATGCAGTACGAGCCGCCAGTCCCCGAGTTCGTCTCGGAACCGTTCGACCACCAACGTGCGGTCTGTGGGCACAGTGCCCGTCGCGTTGCGTTGCTCGTCGATCAGCGCGAAGAGGTTGTCGACCGCGAAGTCGTTCAAACCTGCTGCGCGACATTGCGCGACGACCTCCTCGCGATCTTTGGATGTCGCTGTCCGGAGGAAGCCGCCGAGTGCCTCGCCGAGTTCGGCTGGCCTGCCGAGGCCGTCGCCGTGCCAGAACGGGAGGCGGCCGGGTATGCCGTAGGCGGGGCTGACCAGCACCCGATCGAAGGTGATCTCTTCGATGCGCCAGCTGGTTGCGCCGAGGGCGAAGACGTCGCCGACGCGGGATTCGTAGACCATTTCTTCGTCGAGTTCGCCGACGCGCGAAGCCTTTTCGCCGACCATGTACACCGCGAACATGCCACGGTCCGGTATCGCGCCACCGGAGGTGACGGCCAGCCGTTGCGAACCCGGCCGTCCGGTGAGTGTGCCTGCGTCGCGGTCCCACACCAATCGCGGACGGAGTTCGGCGAACTCGTCGGACGGGTAGCGACCGGACAGGAGGTCGAGCGTGGATTCGTACGCAGACTTGGGCAGGGTCGCGAAGCTTCCGGTACGGCGCACTGCATCGAACCAGTCCGCGGCGTCGATCGGTTCCAACGCACAGGCGGCAACTGTTTGCTGGGCGAGGATGTCGAGCGGGTTCGGGGTCACCTTCATCGCTTCGATCTGACCGGCGGTCATGCGCATGGCCGTCACGGTGCAATGGATGAGGTCGGTGCGGTGCTTCGGAAACAGCACACCCTTGGAGATTTCGCCGACCTGGTGACCTGCTCGCCCGACCCGCTGCAAGCCGCTCGACACCGACGGCGGTGCTTCGACCTGCACGACGAGATCGACTGCGCCCATGTCGATTCCGAGCTCCAGGCTACTTGTTGCGACGACGCAGCGCAGGCGGCCGGATTTGAGGTCGTCCTCGATGAGCGCGCGCTGATCCTTACTGACCGAGCCGTGGTGCGCACGTGCCAGCAGTGGCGCCGCACCGTGGTTCACTTCGGACGGCGAGCCGATCATCGAAGCGGGTTTGTGCTCGGTCGCTACCTCGTCGCCGATCCGTCCGGCATAGATCTCGTTGAGTCGTGCCGTCAGCCGTTCCGACAGTCTTCGGGAGTTGGCGAACACGATCGACGAGCGATGCTCGAGAACGAGGTCGACGATCTGCTCCTCGACATGCGGCCAGATGGACCCGCCCGACTCCTCGTCGCCGGACGGTGACACCCCGAGCTCGGTCATGTCCGCGAGAGGAACTCGAACCGACAGGTCGAACGTCTTCGGCGAAGGCGGGGCGACGATGTTGATCGGCGCGCTCCCGGTGAGGAAGCGTCCGACCTCCTCGTGTGGGCGCACGGTCGCCGAAAGCCCGATGCGTTGCGCCGGCTTCTCGAGCAGCCAATCGAGCCGTTCGAGCGAGAGGGCCAGATGAGCGCCGCGTTTGGTCGCGGCGACGGCGTGCACCTCGTCGACGATCACCGTGTCGACTTCGCTCAGCGTCTCCCGAGCAGCCGAGGTGAGCATAAGAAACAGCGACTCGGGTGTGGTGATCAGAATGTCGGGAGGTTTGGTGATGAGCCTGCGGCGGTCGGCCGGGGTCGTATCACCGGACCGCACACCGACCGAGATCTCCGGTGGCGACATCCCGAGCCGCTTGGCGGTCTGCGTGATGCCGATCAGCGGCGACCGGAGGTTGCGCTCGACGTCGACGGCGAGCGCCTTGAGCGGCGAAACGTACAGAACTTTGGTTTTGGCAGGCGCCTTGTCTGCACGGGGTTCGCGGATCGCCAGCTGGTCGATCGCCCATAGGAACGCGGACAGGGTTTTGCCAGAGCCGGTTGGCGCGACGACCAGGGTGTGCCGTCCGGCTGCGATCGATTCCCATGCCCCCAGCTGCGCAGCCGTCGGCGCTGGGAAGGCGCCGTCGAACCACGTCTGGGTGGGGGCAGAGAATTGCATGTCTCCATCCTGCCCTCACCCACCGACATAGTCCGCAGGAGTGCTGAGTCAAGCGGAGTCGGGGCGCCCCTGACATCGCTTGACGAGGGCTGGGGACCCCTGATCTCGTGCGATACTCGAGTCCGTGACCTCCGCTGAGTCCCGTGTATTGCGGATCGCACTGGTCAGCCACGGCGCCACCGACGCCCTACGAACCGCACGATTTCCCGCCGATGAGCCGCTCAATGCAGTCGGCCTCCGCGATTGTGCTCGTGCAGAACCGATGTCCGCACCCCGCATCAGGATTGCGCCCGAACTGCGGGCAACCCAAACGGCGGCGGCACTCGGCCTCAGCGGCGAACTCGACCCCACGTTGACCGACCTCGACTACGGCACCTGGCGCGGCCTCACCATGGAGGATCTTGCGCCCGAATACCTGATGGCATGGCTCACGGACCCCGAATATCAACCGCCCCATGGTGAATCGATCGTCGAACTGATCGACCGCGTCGCAGGATGGCTGCGCGATACGGTTGCGGCGCAACAGAACACGCTTGCGATCACCCATCCGGCGATCGCACGGGCGGCCGTGCTTATCGCACTCGATGCACCGCCGAAATCGTTCTGGCGCATCGATATACCGCCACTGAGCGTGACTCGGCTGCACCACCGCGGGAGCAGCTTCACGCTGCGATCGACGGGCTACGACTATCCGAAGTCGACGCCCTGAGCAAGTGGCAATTGGTCCGAGTAGTTGATGGTGTTGGTCGCGCGCCGCATGTAGGCCTGCCACGAATCCGATCCGGACTCCCTGCCGCCGCCGGTCTCCTTCTCGCCACCGAAAGCACCGCCGATCTCGGCGCCCGACGTACCGATGTTGACGTTGGCAATCCCGCAGTCGGAACCATCCGCAGCGAGGAAGCGTTCTGCCTCGCGCTGATCGTTGGTGAAGATTGCCGACGAAAGCCCTTGCGGCACAGCGTTGTGCATGGCGACGGCTTCGTCCAACCCCTCGTACGTCAGCACGTACAGGATCGGCGCGAACGTCTCCTCCTCGACGACCGACGTCTGTGCAGGCATACGGACAATGGCGGGAGTGACGTAGTACGCGTCGCTGTCCCCGTCCGACCCGCCTACCCGTGACCCTCCGAAAACAACTGTGCCGCCGTCGGATTGCGCCTTCTCGAGAGCTGTCTGCATCGTGTCGAACGCATTGGCGTTGATCAGCGGCCCGACCAGAACTCCGTCTTCGAACGGATTGCCAACGCGCAGTTGGGCGTACGCGGCGGACACGCGATCGACCAGCTCGTCGGCAATCGAGGAAGCCACGATGACCCGACGCAAACTTGTGCACCGCTGCCCAGCGGTGCCTGCCGCAGAGAAGACGATGCCGCGGACGGCGAGATCGAGGTCGGCCGACGGTGCGACTATCGCCGCGTTGTTTCCGCCGAGTTCCAGCAGGCACCTGCCGAATCGTGCAGCGACCCTCGGTGCGATGGCTCGACCCATCCGGACCGACCCCGTTGCGCTGACGAGTGCAACACGTGGATCGTCGGTCAGTTGCTCGCCAACGGCGACCGAACCCTGAACGAGCTGGTGAATCGCAGGATCGGCACCGACGTCGACACAAGCGCGACGCAGCAGCGCAGCGCACGCGACAGCCGTGAGCGGTGTGGCATCGGACGGTTTCCACACCACGGTGTCGCCGCACACCAGCGCGAGCGCCGTGTTCCATGACCACACCGCGACCGGAAAGTTGAACGCGGATATCACGCCGACAACGCCGAGGGGGTGCCACGTTTCCATCAGCCGATGGCCAGGACGCTCGGATGCCATTGTCTTGCCGTACAACTGGCGCGACAACCCGACTGCGAACTCGCAGATGTCGATCATCTCCTGAACCTCGCCACGGGCTTCGGAGGTGATCTTGCCCGCCTCGAGGGTCACGAGTTCGGCGAGATCGTCCTTGTGTTCGGTCAGCAATGCGCCGAGCCTCCTGACCACGCCCGCACGTACCGGTGCAGGCACAACACGCCACGCGTCGAAGGCTTCGCGAGCATCGGCGATTGCGCGGTCCACGTCGTCGGACGAACTGCTCGCCAGCGTCCGCAGTGTTTCTCCGGTGATGGGGGAGCGTGAAACGACAACGTCGGAGGTATCACCGCTCGCGACGTGCGCCGACATCCGGGTGAGTGCGGCGTCGGCTCTTGCCTCGAGAGTTGCCATCGTTATGCCTTTCGACTCGAGTTGGTAGAAGTGACTTGCGTATGTTCCAGTTTGTGCGAATCCGAATGTCGGAGAGCAGGTTCCGCGTTGACATGACAAGCAAGGTCGACGCGAGTTTGGTGCGCAGGTCCCGAGTTTCGGCCATGGACCGCCACTACTGCGTTAGCCTTCGCTGATGGCAGAAACACCGAGGCCAGGTTCGCCCGGCACACTGGTTCCGCGTCCGCCCGTCGGGCGTGCGGAGCCAGCGAAGATCGCGATCGACGAAATCGACAGACTTTTGATCCGAGAGTTGGTCGCAGATGGTCGTGCGACATTGTCGAATCTTGCCGAGAAGGCGAGCCTTTCGGTGTCCGCAGTGCAGTCGCGTGTGCGCAGACTCGAAGCTCGGGGAGTGATTCGGGGCTATACGGCGACCGTTGATCCAGAGGCGTTGGGGCAGATGTTGTCAGCATTTGTCGCAATCACTCCTCTCGATCCGTCTCAGCCCGACGACGCGCCGGCGAGATTGCAGCACATGCCCTCCATCGAGTCGTGCCACTCGGTAGCGGGCGAAGAGAGCTACGTCCTGATGGTGCGCGTCGGGTCGCCGCGTCATCTGGAGCAGGTCCTCCACGAGATCAGGGCAACTGCGAACGTAAACACCCGCAGCACCATCATCCTCCAAACATTTTACGACAAGTAGGCCACTCGCAGTAAATATTATGGCTATAGCGTAAGCGCTCCGACAATATTGTCGTATCCTCGGGGGTATGACCGCACTTCTACAGCCGGATACCACTGCTGACTCGGTTCACAGCACGCTCACGAAGCACATGCTTGTGGACGGGTTCGATCTTGTGCTCGACCTCACGAGGTCGAACAGAACACATCTGGTCGACCAACGCGACGGCACCGTCTACCTCGACATGTTCAGCTTTTTCGCGTCGTCGGCCCTCGGGATGAATCACCCGGCCTTGACCGGCGACCGTGACTTCATGCGCGAGATCGCCGAAGTTGCGGTGAACAAACCGAGCAACTCCGACATCTATACGGTGCCGATGGCTCGTTTCGTCGCTGCGTTTGCCCGAGTCCTCGGTGATCCGTCGCTGCCACACCTGTTCTTCGTCGACGGTGGCGCACTTGCTGTCGAGAATGCACTCAAGGTTGCCTTCGACTGGAAATCGCGGTTGAACGAGTCGCGCGGCCTCGACCCTGCGCTCGGAACGAAGGTCATGCATCTGACCGGTGCCTTCCACGGTCGCAGCGGATACACGATGTCGCTGACCAACACCGACCCGAACAAGGTCGCTCGCTTCCCGAAATTCGATTGGCCTCGCATCGATTCGCCCTACCTCGGCGAAGGTCGCGACGTCGCGGAAGCAGAAGCGAAGGCTCTCGCTCAGGCCGAACGTGCGTTTGCTGAAAACCCAAACGACATAGCATGTTTCATCGCCGAACCGATTCAGGGCGAGGGCGGTGACCGCCATATCCGTGCCGAGTTCTTCCACGCAATGCAGGAACTGTGCCGCGCGAACGACGCGCTGTTCGTCCTCGACGAGGTACAGACCGGCGTCGGGATGACGGGAACGGCGTGGGCCTACCAGCAACTCGGATTGCGCCCGGATGTCGTCGCATTCGGAAAGAAGACGCAGGTGTGCGGAATCATGGCAGGCGGGCGTGTGGACGAGGTGGCGGACAACGTATTTCACGTCGGCTCCCGCATCAACTCCACGTGGGGCGGCAACCTCACCGACATGGTCCGCGCGCGGCGAATACTCGAAGTGATCGAGCAGGACGGTCTGATCGACAACGCGCGCGACCTCGGCCTGCAGCTGCTGAACCTGCTCGAGCATCTGGCCGTCAAGCACCCGACAGTCACCGATCCACGCGGACGTGGGCTTATGTGTGCGGTGACTCTGCCCTCCGCGGACCTCCGCGATCGGGTCGTTGCGGCCCTGCGTGACGACGAACGCGTCCTCGTCCTCGGCACAGGCGAACGGGGTATTCGTTTCAGACCACCGTTGACGGTTACCCGGTCCGACCTCGACGCAGCAGTCGGCGCGCTCGACAGGGTGCTGACCCGGCTGGAAGGGTAGCTGCGTCGGTGGCCCCTACAGACTTGCCGACCGCTCGACCTGCCGCGCGACGCGCAGGCCGGTAGCCTTCGAGGACTACCGCGGCGGAAGGCAATATCGAATGGGAATCAAAGTCGCCCTGGAGCACCGAACAAGCTACGAGTTCGACCGGATGGTCGAGATCTACCCTCATGTCGTTCGGCTGCGCCCGGCGCCGCACTCGCGTACGCCCATCGAGGCCTTCTCGCTCGTCATCGAGCCCGCGGACCATTTCCTCAACTGGCAGCAGGACGCGTTCGGAAACTTCCTCGCGCGCATAGTCTTTCCGGAGCGTACGAAGTCGCTCTCGATCACGGTCGGTCTCGTCGCCGACATGGAATCGATCAATCCGCTCGACCTCTTCATCGAAGACTTCGCCGAGTACTTCGGCTTCGAGTATCCGAAGGCTCTTGCCGTCGACCTCGAGCCGTACCTTCGTCCTGTCGACGAGGCGGGTGACGGGTCCGGTCCGGGTGCGGGGGTCCGTGACTGGGTCAAGAACGTCGAGATCCCCGAAGGCATCCGCACCATCGATTTCCTTGTCGCGCTCAACAACGCTGTCCTCGCGGACGTCGCGTACACGGTTCGGCTCGAAGCAGGCGTTCAGACGCCGGACCACACGCTCACCACCGGGATCGGCTCGTGCCGCGACAGCGCGTGGCTGCTGGTATCGGTGCTGCGCGAGTTCGGTCTGGCAGCGCGTTTCGTGTCCGGCTACCTCATTCAGCTGACCTCCGACATCGCTGCCCTCGACGGACCGTCGGGCCCCGCGGCCGACTTCACCGATCTCCACGCGTGGACCGAGGTGTACCTGCCGGGTGCCGGGTGGGTCGGGCTCGACCCGACGTCGGGACTGTTCGCAAGCGAGGGCCACATCCCGCTCTCGGCGACTCCGCATCCGGCGTCGGCTGCACCGATTTCCGGTGCGACCGGCAGGTGCGAGGCAACCCTCGACTTCTCGAACACGGTCAAGCGCATCCACGAGGATCCTCGGGTTACGTTGCCCTACAACGAGAAGCAGTGGTCGGCGATCACGGCGCTCGGCGCCGAGGTCGACCAGCGTCTCGAGGCGGCAGACGTGCGACTCACCATGGGTGGCGAACCGACGTTCGTGTCCATCGACGACCAGGAATCCGCCGAGTGGACGACCGCCGCGGATGGCCCGCACAAGCGCGAGCGCGCAAGTGCGCTCGCCGAGCGGCTCAGGGGGATCTATGCCCCGACCGGTTTCGTGCAACGTAGCCAGGGCAAGTGGTATCCCGGAGAACCGTTGCCGCGGTGGCAGATCGGACTCTTCTGGCGTACCGACGGGGAAGTCTTGTGGACCGATCCCGCATTGCTCGCAGACCCGTGGGGTGCCGTCAAACCTCCGCCTGCGCGTAACCACGATGCCCAGGAATTGATCGAATCCGTTGCGGCGCAGTTCGGTTTGCCGTTGACCCAGGCTCGACCGGCCTACGAGGACTCGATCGGCAGGTTGCACACCAAACTGCGGATGCCGGCCGGCAGCCCGATCGATACCTCCTCGACACCCGACCTGGAACCCGAAAACGATTCCACCGCAGCACGAGCCGCTCTGCTCGACCGCCTCGACGACCCCGTCGTCGAACCGGCCGCGTTCGTCCTCCCACTCAACCGAAGCGAAGACGGCGCCTCGTGGGAGAGCGCCGACTGGCGACTGCGGCGCGGTCGAATCGTGTTGCTGGACGGCGATTCTCCCGCCGGTCTGCGCTTGCCGCTCGAATCGATCTCGTGGGATCCGCCTGACCCGCAACCGGAGTCGGATCCGACCGCCGACACGGGCCCGCTGCCGCTTGCCGCCAGGGCGGTGCCCGCAGGTTCGCCCGCAGCGGTGTCGGAACCGAAGAACTTCGTTCCGACAACAGCTTTGGTCGCCGAAGTTCGCGACGGTGTGCTGTACGTGT
This sequence comes from Antrihabitans spumae, assembly GCF_043944905.1. NCBI lineage: Bacteria > Bacillati > Actinomycetota > Actinomycetes > Mycobacteriales > Nocardiaceae > Antrihabitans > Antrihabitans spumae. The sequence goes on along the minus strand of NZ_JBIMSN010000055.1, from coordinate 17,320 downwards.
TCATGCCGCCGTTGGCCGAACTCGAACACTTCGCGGAACTGCTCGGCCAGATCGAACTGGCCGCCGCCGACTCCGGTGTCCCCGTCGTCATCGAGGGGTACGGTCCGCCGTCGGATCCGCGGCTGCAAACGCTCACCGTCACACCCGATCCCGGTGTGATCGAGGTGAACGTACAACCGACGGCATCGTTCGCCGAACAGTCCGAACTGCTTGCGACACTCTACGAGCAGGCCCGACTGTCGCGGTTGAGTACCGAGTCGTTCGACCACGACGGCACCCACGGCGGCACCGGCGGCGGCAATCACATCACCCTCGGTGGTGCGACGCCGAAGGATTCGCCCATGTTGCGGCGCCCGGATCTGCTCGTCTCGCTGCTGACCTACTGGCAACGGCACCCGTCGCTGTCCTATCTCTTCTCGGGCCGTTTCATCGGGCCGACCTCGCAGGCGCCCCGGGTCGACGAGGGACGGATCGAGTCGCTCTACGAGCTGGAGATCGCATTCGGCGAAATAGCCCGCTGCAGCAAGGAATTGGACGCTGCCGAAGTAGCCGCCGAGGCCGACGACAAGACCGCCGAGACTGCCAAGCCATGGCTCGTCGATCGCGCGCTGCGGCACCTACTGACAGACCTCACCGGCAACACACACCGAGCCGAGTTCTGCATCGACAAGATGTACAGCCCCGATTCCGCGCGTGGTCGCCTCGGCCTGCTCGAACTGCGCGGATTCGAGATGCCGCCGCATCACCAGATGGCGATGGTGCAGTCGCTGCTCGTCCGTTCGCTGGTCGCGCGGTTCTGGGACAAGCCGCTGCAGGCACCGCTCATCCAGCACGGCGCAAACCTGCACGGGCGCTACCTGTTGCCGCACTACGTGATCAGCGATATCGCCGAGGTCGCCGAAGACCTGCGGCACCACGGCATCGAGTTCGACACCAGCTGGCTCGAACCGTTCACGGAGTTCCGTTTCCCGCGGATCGGCACCGTCGTACACAACGGCGTCGAGATCGAGCTGCGCTCGGCGATCGAACCGTGGAACGTGCTCGGTGAGGAGTCGTCGCTCACCGGAACCGCACGCTACGTCGATTCGTCCGTCGAACGGCTCCAGGTACGGGTCGTCGGTGCCGATCGCGGTCGGCACGCCCTGACCGTCAACGGCATTCCTGTACCACTGCAGGCCACCGACAAGGCCGACGTTCAGGTCGCCGGAATTCGGTACCGCGCATGGCAGCCGCCGAGTGCCCTGCACCCGACGATCGAGGTGCAGAGCCCGCTCGTCTTCGACCTCGTCGACATCGCATCGGCACGCTCGCGTGGCGGTTGCGTCTACCACGTCGTCCACCCGGGTGGGCGCGCCTACGACGGTCCGCCGGTCAATGCGGTTGCTGCGGAATCGCGCCGCAACAGGCGATTCGAGGAAATCGGCTTCTCGGCGGGTGAGATCGACGTCGCTGCGTTGCACGAAATGCAGGCCCGAATCGCAACAGATGGCAGTGCCCCTGGCATCCTTGACCTCCGAAGGGTGAATTCGGTTCTGCGTTGACGGGAGGAAGACACCCCACAGGGGGTTTCGACACAGTTGTGGACAGCGTTCTTTTCGATGTCATCGGCACACGAATTGTCGGAGGAGAGCTGTCCGGGTACAACGAGCTACTCGACAGCAACGGTGAGGTCCGGCAGCAGTGGCGGGAACTCTCGACGAACGTTCTCGATCGTGGCGGCCGAGCGCTCGAATCGTTGCGCGACCGAATTCACAACCTCGTCGACAACGACGGCATCACCTACAACGAGATCACCGGCACCGACAACGGTAAGACGCTCACGTCACCGTCGGCCTGGATGCTCGACGGTCTACCTCTGGTGTTCTCCGCTGCCGACTGGGCGCCACTGGAAGCCGGTCTGCTGCAGCGATCACGACTGCTCGACGCAATCCTCGCCGACATCTACGGTCCGATGCAGATGGTTCGCGACGGGTTCATCCCGCCCGAACTGATCTTCGCCGATCCTCGCTATATCCGCGCCGCGCACGGTATTTCGGTACCGGCCCGCCATCAGCTCTTTATGCACGCCGCCGACATCTCGCGAGGCCGTGACGGCTCGTTCCGGGTCATCGCTGATCGCACCCAGGCGCCGTCGGGTGTCGGATACTCACTCGCCGACCGTCGCGTGATCTCGCGCGCCCTGCCGACCGTGTTCCAGGATGTGTCGCCGCGGCCGCTGTCCGGTTTCGCGCAGGCGATGCGGGTCGCGTTGATCGACGCGGCACCCGCAGCAGCAGAAGACCCTGTTGTCGTCGTGCTCAGCCCAGGCGCGCATTCGGAAACGGCGTTCGACCAGGCGCACCTTGCGACGGTGCTCGGATTTCCGCTCGTCGAGAGCGCGGACCTCGTGGTTCGGGACGGCCAGCTCTGGATGCGGTCGCTCGGTACGTTGAAACGCGTCGACGTCGTCCTTCGTCGCGTCGACGCCGCCTTCTCCGATCCGCTCGATCTGCGAACCGATTCCCGACTCGGCGTGGTCGGGCTCGTCGAGGTGATGCGCCGGGGCCGCGTGACCGTCGTCAACACACTCGGTAGCGGGATACTCGAAGCTCCCGGTCTGCCTCGTCTGCTCCCGGACCTGTGCAGGCGACTGCTCGACGAGGACCTGTTGCTCGAATCCGTTCCGCGGTATTGGGCCGGCGAACCCGCGGAGCGCTCACACCTGTTGGCGCGTATGGACGATCTGGTTTTCGAGCACGTTCGCCGCGGTACCGCCGTACTCGGTGCCGCACTGACGGCCGAGGAGAAGGACGACCTGCGTTCGCAGATCGAGGCGGCGCCGACGAATTGGGTCGGTGTCGAACTTCCCGCCTACTCGAGCGCGCCGATCGATTCCGCGCACGGCATCGCATCGGCTCCGGTGCAGTTCCGTATGTTCTCCGTTGCTCAACGTGGTGGATACGCGGCGCTCAACGGCGGTTTGGGTGCCGTCGTGCTACATGTCGGCAGGGACGGGAGCGTCGTATCCTCTGCAGCAAAGGACATCTGGATCAGGTCCGCGGAGATCGCCACTCCCGCCGAAGCCGGTTCGCCGAGCGCTCTGACCCTGCCGGAGGTCTTGCCGGACCTGGAAGGTGCTGCAGCAGAGGCGATCACGTCGCCGCGTGTCCTCGACGACCTCTACTGGATCGGCCGCTACGCCGAGCGCGCGGAGCATACGTCGCGGCTCCTCATCGCGGTTCGTGACAAGGTCGCCGATTATCGCCACCGCCCGTGGATGGACGGAAGTGATTGCCTGCCTGTGTTGTTCGCGGCGGTCACCGCATCGGCAGGGTCCGGACCGGTCGAATTCGGCGCCGACGACGCCGATGCACAGTTGCGGTCGTTGACGGTCGATGCGGCGCGCCCCGGCTCGCTCGCGCAATCGGTCGGCCGCCTGCAGCAAGCGTGTCGCGCTGTGCGAGATCAGCTTTCGAACGATACGTGGTCCGTGCTGAGCGGGCTGCAACGTGCTCTCACGCGTGCTGGCTCGGACGGGTCCAACGATTCGGTGCTGCTCAGGGACGCCCAGGGCACCATTCGTGACGGAATGTTGGCTCTGTCCGGTCTGTCGGCGGAGTCGATGGTGCACGACGCGGGTTGGTACGTCACCGACACCGGCAAGCGAATCGAACGTGGCCTGCAACTGACGAAGCTGCTTTCGGCGACGCTGACAAGCGCGCAGAACCCGAGCACCGAGCGAGCGATCATCGACTCGGTTCTTGCGACGACCGAATCGTCGGTCACCTACCGGCGCCGCAACCGCGGCCAGGTTCGGGTGGCCGCTGTCGCTTTGCTGCTGTTGTTCGACGAGGGAAACCCGCGCTCGCTGGTGTACCAACTCGAACGCATCCGTGCCAACCTGCGTGCGTTGCCCGACGCATCCGGATCCAGCCGCGCGGAACGGCTCGTCGAGGATATCGGCGCTCGGCTGCGCCGCGCCGACCCTGTCGACCTCGAGATCGCCGACGCCGACGGTGTTCGTACCGAACTTCGCGAGCTCTCCGACGGCGTCCACGAATCGCTGCGCGAACTCTCGGGTGTGCTCACCGACAAGATGGCAGTCCCGACCGGCATGCAGCCGCTGTGGGGCGACGCGATGGGCCGGTACATGCCATGAGGCGATATCGAATCACCCACCGAACGACCTACGGTTACTCGGATTCCGTGTCGTCCTCCTACGGGCGGGGCTACCTGACGCCGCGGGAACTGCCGGGCCAGCGGGTGCTGGAGACCGGTGTGACAGTCACACCCCAGCCGACGGATCAGTCCTCGGGCCACGACGTCTACGGCAACGACAACATCTTCTTTCACGTCACGACAGCGCACAAAGAGTTGGTGGTCACCGGCGAATCGACCGTCGAGGTCGACTCGCCGACACCCCCTGCGGACCTGCTGTCGGCGCCGTGGGAAGCGATCCGGCCGACCGCGAGCAGCCCCGACGGCGCCATCGCCTACGAATTTTCCCTCGACCTCCAACCTCCGGAGATCACTGCGGCGGTCAGGGAGTACGCGGACTCGATCTTCGTGGGAGGCCGATCGGTCGACGAGGTGATCACCGACCTCACCCACCGGATCTACACCGACTTCACCTACAAGTCGGGTTCGACGACGGTCTCGACCCGCGTCGACGAGGTGCTGCGCGATCGCACCGGCGTGTGTCAGGACTTCGCACGGATGGCGATCGCCTGCTTGCGTAGCCGCGGATTGGCGGCCCGTTACGTGTCGGGCTACCTGGCGACCGATCCGCCGCCAGGGAAAGAACGTATGGTCGGAGTCGATGCGACCCATGCCTGGGCTGCGGTGTGGTTGACAGGGGACACGTGGTTGGCGTTCGACCCGACCAACGATCAGCGCGCCGACGAGCGCTACATAACGGTCGCATGGGGTAGAGACTATGCAGATGTTCCTCCGCTTCGCGGGGTCATCTACACGGATTCGAAAAAGAGCACAATCGCGGTGTCGGTCGACGTGGCGCCACTGAACAGCCATTAGCACCAACCGATAGACAACGACGGAGGACAGAATCCGATGCGGGATTTCGCGTGCCCGAAATGCGGTCAGCAGCTCACTTTCGAGAACTCGCTGTGCCTGAAATGCCGCAGCCGACTTGGTTTTTCGTTGGAGCAGCGTGCGCTCGTCGTGATCGGAACACCCGACGGTGACGAGTCGTCCTCCGGCATCGTCGACAAGAGCCAGTACAAGCTGTGCGCGAACCTGCACCTCGCTCGCTGCAACTGGGTTGTCGACCGCGACGACATCGAGGGCTTGTGCCGGTCGTGCAAACTCACTCGGACCCGGCCTGCCGACTCCGATCTCGACGCGCTGCCTGCCTTCGCAGACGCCGAGGCCGCCAAGCGCAGACTTGTCTTCGAGCTCACCGAGATCGGCCTGCCGATCACCGACCGTGACGACGACCCGGATCGTGGACTCGCTTTCGACCTACTCTCCAGCGCGCATGAGCGGGTGATGACGGGACACTTCAACGGTGTCGTCACGCTCGACCTGGCCGAGAGCGACGACGTCCATCGCGAGCAGTTGAGAATCGAGATGGCGGAACCGTATCGAACGTTGCTCGGCCACTTCCGCCACGAGGTCGGGCACTACTATTTCGGGGTGCTCGTCACGAGTCCCGACGACCGCGCCGAGTTCGAGACGCTGTTCGGCGACCCCGACGCCGACTATCAGGCCGCGCTGGATCGGCACTATCAGCAGGGCACACCGAGCGGCTGGGAGCGTACGCACGTGTCCTCCTACGCCACGATGCACGCGGCAGAGGACTGGGCCGAAACGTTCGCCCACTATCTGCACATCCGGGACACCCTCGACACCGCAGCGGCGTTCGGGTTCGCGCGGGCAGGGGTCGCGTTGGACCATCAGCTGCTCGGAGCGTCGGGCTTCGATCGCATCATCGAGGAGTGGCTGCCGCTGTCGTGGGCGCTGAACCAGCTGAACCGGTCGATGGGTCACCCCGACCTCTACCCGTTCGTGTTGCCGAGAACAGTGCTCGACAAGATGCGGTTCGTCTACCGGCTCGTCACGTAGCGACCAGCGTCACGGAAAGGCCCAAGCCGCCCTCCGCGAAGCGCTTGACGGCATCGAGTCCTGTTGTCAGCGCGTCGTCGTGGCCCGCCCGTGCCCAGCCGGTGAGGTCGGCGTCGGTGCCCTCGCCGGGGGTCAGCCCGATTTCGGCGAGCAGTTCGCCGGTGTTCGGTTGGCACACTGCCCACGAGAAATGGGTTTCCTCGGCCCACTGCGTCGTCCTGGTTCGGACATAGTCGGGGTCGTCGATGCCGCCGTCGGCCAGCGCGGGTCGGTCGTCGACACGTTCGTCGGCCCGTAGCGCCCGCAGATACCACGCGCCCGCGTTGACCTCGATCGGTTCCATCAGTTCTCGACCACCTAGTTCTTGACCACCTAGTTCTTGACCACGCGGCGACCACCCTCGATGAGAGCAGGGACCGCGGGGACGAGCAAGAACCAGTACCAGCTGTCGAACACGAAGAACAGCACGACCGCGAGGATCGGCGTCACGGCGATGATGGCACCGAGCCAATCCCAACGGCTCTGTGTCGCGGGCGATCCCGCGGTCGCGGGCACCGCGGACGGCAGGTCGGCAAAGACGCCTTCGAGCTCGCCCTTCGTACGTGCCGCGGTGACGACAGCGCTGCGCTCGTCGAATTCGGCAACGCTGAGCCGGCCTGCGCTGAAATGCTCGCTCAGCCGAGTCAAAGCGTCTTCACGCTCGGCGGTACCGACCCTGATCTCCGGTTCGTCGCCCATGATCGAGGAGGTTACTTCAATTCTGCGAGGACGGTGCCCTGGGTGATCGCAGCACCTGGTTCGACCGAGAGACCCGTGACGACACCCGCCTTGTGAGCGTTGACCGGGTTCTCCATCTTCATCGCTTCGAGGACGACGATCAGGTCGCCGGCAGCGACCTCCTGGCCCTCGGTCACGGCGACCTTCACGACGGTGCCCTGCATCGGTGCGGTGACAGCGTCTCCGGATGCCGCTCCGCCTGCGCCGCCACCACGCTTGCGTGGCTTCGGCTTCTTGCGGATCACACCGCTTGCGGCACCGCCACCGCCGCCACCGATCGAGAACTGGCCGGGCAGCGAGACCTCGACGCGGCGACCGCCGACCTCGACGACAACCTTCTGCCGCGGCAGCGCCTCGTCACCGTCCTCGTCGAGCGGTGCACCGGCGGTGAACGGCTCGATCGTGTTCTCCCAGTCGGTTTCGATCCACTTGGTGTAGACGTCGAACTTCTCGCCGTCTCCGATGAACGCGGGATTGGAGACGATGTGGCGGTGGAACGGGATGACCGTTGCAAGGCCCTCGACGTTGAACTCGGCGAGCGCGCGACGCGACCGTTCCAGCGCTTCTTGACGGGTAGCGCCGGTGACGATCAGCTTGGCAAGCATCGAGTCGAACTGGCCGCCGATGACGCTGCCGGACTCGACACCCGAATCGACGCGGATGCCGGGACCCTGCGGGGGCTCGAACTTGGTGACCGGACCCGGTGCAGGTAGGAAGCCGCGGCCGGCGTCCTCACCGTTGATGCGGAACTCGAACGAGTGCCCGCGCGGTGTCGGATCTTCGGTGATGTCGAGCTTCTCGCCGTTGGCGATACGGAACTGCTGACGAACGAGGTCGATGCCGGACGTTTCTTCGGTGACCGGATGCTCGACCTGCAGCCGGGTGTTCACCTCGAGGAACGAGACGGTGTCGCCCTGGACGAGATACTCGACTGTGCCCGCGCCGTAGTAGCCGGCTTCCTTGCAGATCGCCTTCGCGGAGGCGTGGATACGCGCGCGCTGGTCGTCGGTGAGGAACGGGGCGGGAGCTTCTTCGACCAATTTCTGGAAGCGGCGCTGCAGCGAGCAGTCGCGGGTGCCCGCGACGATGACGTTGCCGTGCTGGTCTGCGATGACCTGAGCTTCGACGTGGCGGGCCTTGTCGAGGTACTGCTCGACGAAGCACTCGCCGCGGCCGAACGCTGCGACGGCCTCGCGGGTTGCCGAATCGAAAAGCTCGGGAATCTCTTCGATGGTCTGGGCGACCTTCATACCGCGCCCACCGCCACCGAACGCAGCCTTGATCGCGACCGGGACCCCGTATTCCTTGGCGAATGCGACGATCTCGTCCGCATTCTTGACCGGGTCCTTGGTGCCTGCGGCCATCGGCGCCTTGGCGCGCTCGGCGATGTGGCGAGCAGTGACTTTGTCGCCGAGGTCGCGGATCGACTGCGGCGACGGCCCGATCCAGATCAGCCCAGCGTCGATGACGGCCTGCGCGAAGTCTGCGTTCTCCGAGAGGAATCCGTAGCCGGGGTGGATGGCGTCCGCGCCGGACTTCTTGGCAGCATCCAGGATCTTGTCGAACACGAGGTAGGACTCGGCGGACGTCTGCCCACCGAGTGCGAAGGCCTCGTCTGCAAGCCGCACGAAAGGTGCATCGGCGTCGGGCTCGGCGTAGACGGCAACGCTGGTGAGGCCGGCATCTTTTGCTGCTCGGATCACGCGAACCGCGATTTCGCCGCGGTTTGCTACGAGCACCTTGGTGATGTGCGCGCTGGCATGACTTGGCACTGAGCCTCCTGGGTCGCCTGAACTTCTGCGTTCGTTCCTGGTGTATCGCGGGACTTTGCGCGGCGTACTGCCCGCGCACCACATCGGAGTGTAGGCCACGCTCGAGCAGCCCTCGAGCACGCTCCGACCTACTGCTGAGTAGTTTTTTTATAGTGTCCGAATTGCCGCAGGTGGACCCTGCAACGGCCTTTGGTCGAACCCCTACCTCAGATGCCGCTTCACCCTGGCGAGCATCGCGGACATCCCTCGAAGGCGCAGCGGACTCACGACGTCGCCGAGGCCTAGCGCGAGATAGAAGTCGTCCGGCGTTTCGAGGATGGCCGTTGCGGACCGCCCGTCCAAGCCCTGATGCAGGATCGACGCGAACCCTCGGGTCGTCGGCGCTTCGGGCGGCGCGCTGAAGAACAGGCGAACACGATCGGTGTTGCTCGCATCGACGGAGAGGAACAGCGGCGATTGGCATTCGGGAACCGGTTCCATCGCGGCCGCGTCCAGTTCCGGTGGCAGATCGGGTAATTCGCGACTGAACTCGAGTAGCAGCTGCAGTTTGTCCTGACCGTCGACGGCTCCGAAGTCGTCGACGATCTCAGCCAACGCCGCAGGCAGAGCGCTCACGCTGCGCCAGGTGCGGTACCCGGCTCCTCGCCCTTTGCGATGGGAACCCGGACCGCGTTGCCCCATTCGGTCCACGAACCGTCGTAGTTGCGGACGGTGGTGAAGCCGAGCAGGTAGGTGAGAACGAACCAGGTGTGGCTCGAACGCTCCCCGATGCGGCAGTAGGTGACGACATCGTCGTCCGGCTTGAAGTCGCCGTAGATCTCCTGCAATTCGGGACGGGAGCGGAACCGGCCGTCCGATGCCGCGGCTTTCGCCCACGGGATGCTGATCGCCGTCGGAATATGGCCGCCGCGCAACGCGCCTTCCTCGGGGTAGTCGGGCATGTGGGTGCGCTCGCCCGTGTACTCCAGCGGCGAGCGGACATCGATGAGCGGTCCCTTGCCGAGGTGGCCGAGTACGTCGTCCTTGAATGCTCTGATCGGCGGATCGAGGCGGTCGACGACGGGGTAGTCGGTCGGGGGATAGGACGGCACGTCGAAGCTCGTCTCGCGCTCCTCGGCGAACCACGCGTCCCGGCCGCCGTCGAGAAGCCGCACGTCTTCGTGGCCGAAGAGCGTGAAGACCCACAGTGCGTAGGCAGCCCACCAGTTGCTCTTGTCGCCGTAGATCACGACGGTGTCTTCACGCCGAATTCCCTTGCGGCTCATCAGATCTGCGAACTGCTTGCCATCTATGTAGTCGCGTGTCACGGGGTCGTTCAGGTCGAGATGCCAGTCGATCTTCATCGCGCCGGGGATGTGTCCGATGTCGTAGAGCAAGACGTCTTCGTCCGATTCGACGATCTTGACGTCAGGATTGCCGCTCTGAGCCGACAGCCATTGCGTCGATACGAGCCGCTCGGGGTGGGCGTAGTTCTCGAACGCGCGGTTGGGGTCTTTCGGGACAGCCACTGGTCTCCTTGGTTAGAGCATCTGGGGCGAACGGGGAAATGTGACGAGGGTCGTGCCGAGCGTGCGACTGAAACCGCTGCAATACGGGTACAGCACTACTCACGCGAACTTCGATCGTAACCGCAAGGCTGAGTCGTAACGTGTTGCCAACCTGTTACCAGGTGGGCATGAATTTAGCGAACGGTGATCCGATAAAGTCACCTGCGAAAGGGGGCCCACCGTGTCGGACTCATGGCCGCGGCGACGTCTGCTCGCAATACTACGACGGGCAAGCGAGCCGATGGATGCTCGGGAGCTGGCGGTCGAGACTGGTCAGCACGTCACGACCGTGCGATTCCATCTCGATGTCCTCACCCGTGAATCGCTGGTGTGCCAGGTGCAGCAGCCACCGCGCGGGCGGGGGCGACCGCGGATCGGCTACACCGCCGTTCAGCGAACGGTCGGCTACCAGGAGTTAGCTCAGGTGCTTGCCGATCAGCTCGGCGCCGACCCCAAGCGTCGGCTCGATGCGTCCGTGACCGCAGGCAGAGCGTGGGCGGCGAAGATGGACGACGGCGATCGAACGGTGGAGACACTCGACGACGCGAGGGAAGTTGCGACGTCGCTTCTCGCCGAGTTGGGATTTGCGCCCGACCGCGCGGCGGACGTCACGTCGTCGCAGGACACTGCGACGATCCGGCTCACCGCCTGTCCGCTGCGCGAACTTGCGCGTACCCATTCCGAAGTTGTGTGTGGGGTCCACCTCGGGCTGATGCGCGAGGTGCTCGATCGCGCCGGCCAGCCGGGCGCGTTCACGGCCAGTCTGCACCCGTTCGTCGAGCCGGATCTGTGCCTTGCACGGTTGGCGCCGTCGATTGCGCTTTCGCGCGCCTGATCAGCTTTCGCGCGCCAGTTCAGCTTCCTGACCTGTCCCAGAGATCGCTGATGCTCACGCCGACCTCGGAGAGCAAGCGGCGCAACAACGGTAGGCCGATACCGATCACACTCGACGGATCGCCGTCGATCTTCTCGACGAACCAGCCGCCGAGCCCGTCGAGAGTGAATGCTCCCGCAACCTGCAGCGGTTCACCCGACGCGAGGTAGGCGTCCAGGTCGGTGTCGGAGGGTGAGGCGAAGTGGACGGTCGTCGTCGTGCACCCCGACGCTGCGGCAACGACCTTGCCGTCGCGCAGTCGCAGGACACTGTGACCGGTGAGTAGGTCGCCGCTTCGCCCGGCCATCGTTGCCCAGCGTTGCCGCGCCACCTCGACGCTGAGAGGTTTGCCCTGCAGTTCGCCTGCGATGTGCAACATCGAATCGCAACCGACGACGACGCTGTCGAAGGCGTCGGCACCGTCGAGCCAGCAGACACCGTCGAGGCCGGCGCTCAGTTCGCCGGCGACGGTCCTGGCTTTCGCCTGTGCGAGGGCGACCACGACGCCGTCCGGCGTTGTGCCCCCGGGCAACGCTGCGGCGACCGCATCTTCGTCCACATCGGACACGCGGACGACAGGCTCGAGGCCTGCGGCGCGCAACACCTTCAGCCGTGCCGGCGAGGCCGAGGCAAGGATAAACGTGGTCAAGCGCTGCCGCTCAGTCGCGCAGGTGTGACAGCTGCGGATACGCGTACGGCGAGAACGGCGACACGCCACGATGCAGCGAGGTCGGGTGACCCCACAGCTCGACCGGTCGCGTCGACTCCGGCGCTGCGGAGGTGCTCGCCGCTGCCGCGCTGAGCACGGCGACGAGAGCCGCGATTTCGGCATCGCTCGGATTGCCCTTGAGCACCTTGATCAGTTGCTCGTTCGTGGGCGTGTCGACCGTCGGTTCGACAGTCGACTCCGAACCGTTCGCCAACTCGTCGATGTCGCCACTCCCCAAGTTTGTGGATCTCGTTTCCAGATCCCGAAGCACCTCGTTCTCGGTTACGAGAGTCACAGTATCGAATCCTGTTCGTTCACAATCCACATAGCGGTGAAAGGGGTAGCGGTCATAGCGGAATGTTGCCGTGCTTCTTGGCGGGCAAGCTCACCATCTTGCGCTCCAGCAACCGCAGCGCCGACACGATCTGCCCACGCGTGTGCGACGGCGGAATCACGGCGTCGACGTAGCCGCGCTCGGCGGCAACATACGGGTTGACGAGGGTGTCCTCGTACTCGTTCTGCAATTCCAAGCGCAATGCATCGACGTCTTCACCGTTCTTCGCGGCTTCGAGCAGTCGCTTGCGGTAGACGAATCCGACGGCGCCCGATGCGCCCATCACGGCGATCTGCGCGGTCGGCCACGCCAGGTTGACGTCGGCGCCCATGTGCTTGGAGCCCATCACGTCGTACGCGCCGCCGTACGCCTTGCGGGTGATGATGGTGATCTTGCCGACCGTCGCCTCGCCGTAGGCGTACAGCAACTTCGCGCCGCGGCGGATGATGCCGTTGTACTCCTGGCCGGTGCCGGGCAGGAAGCCCGGAACGTCGACGAGCGTGATGATCGGGACGTTGAATGCGTCGCAGGTCCGTACGAAACGTGCGGCCTTCTCCGATGCGTCGATGTCGAGGCAGCCTGCGAACTGGGTCGGCTGGTTGGCAACAATTCCAACACTTCTGCCGTCCACTCGTCCGAAGCCGACGATGATGTTCATCGCACGCTCGGCCTGGACCTCGAGGAACTCGTCGTCGTCGAGGATGCGACGAATGACCTCGTGCATGTCGTACGGCTGGTTCGGGGAATCGGGAATCAGCGTGTCGAGTTCGATGTCCTCGGCGGTGAGGGAGTCGTCGATTGCTCCGACGATCGGGTCGGTCGCCGGGAAGCGCGGAGCCTCGCCACGGTTGTTGCTCGGCAGGTAGCTGAGCAGATCCTTCACGTAGTCGAGCGCGTCCTGCTCACCGGAGGCAACGTAGTGCGCGACACCGGATTTGACCATGTGGGTGTGTGCGCCACCGAGGTCTTCCATCGTGACCTCTTCGCCGGTGACCGACTTGATGACGTCGGGGCCTGTGACGAACATCTGGCTGGTCTGATCGACCATCACCACGAAGTCGGTGAGTGCGGGGGAGTACACGTGGCCGCCGGCTGCCGCGCCCATGATGAGCGAGATCTGCGGGATGACACCGGATGCCTGCACGTTGCGATGGAAGATCTCGCCGTAGAGACCGAGCGAGACGACGCCTTCCTGAATACGTGCGCCCGCACCCTCGTTGATCCCGATCAGCGGCCGACCCGTCTTGATCGCAAGGTCCATGACCTTGACGATCTTCTCGCCGTAGACCTCGCCGAGGCTGCCGCCGAACACGGTGACGTCCTGACTGAAGATGCAGACGTCGCGACCGTCGATGGTGCCGAACCCGGTCACGACGCCGTCGCCGAGCGGCCGGTTGTCCGCCTGTCCGAAGTTGACACTGCGATGGCGAGCGAGCGCGTCCATCTCGACGAAGGAACCGTCGTCGAGCAGTGCGGTGATCCGCTCACGGGCCGTCAGCTTGCCCTTCGCGTGCACACGGTCGACCGCGGCCTCGCCGCTGGGGATCTTCGCCTCTTCCAAGCGATTGCGCAGGTCGGTGAGCTTTCCCGCCGTCGTGTGGATATCGGGCGCGGGTGCCGCGTCGGCCTCGGGCTGCTGCTGGACACTGGTCATGGGCAGTCAGCTTAACGAGGGTTCTGACCGCGAAAAAATCGAGCCTGTGCTACCGACGAGTAGATAGCGCGTGAGGTCGTAGGGTCGTTTGTATGTACTCGAACCTGGACCGTCCGCCGCTCAACGTCACCGAACTGCGCCGCGGACTCGATCCGTTCTTCTCACAGCTGGATGTGGTCGCCGAAACCGGCTCGACCAACGCCGATCTGCTCGCCCGCGCCGCCGACGCCGAGGCGGACCGCAGTGTTCTCGTCGCGGAGTTTCAGACGAGTGGTCGAGGCCGCCATCAGCGCACCTGGGTGAGTCCGGCGCAGGCGCAGGTCGCGTTGTCGGTTCTCGTCCGGCTACCCGGCATTGCACCCGCGGATCTCGGTTGGCTGCCCCTGCTGACCGGCGTAGCGGTCGCGGACGCAGTTAGTTCGGTCGCGAAGGTGCCTGCCGAATTGAAGTGGCCGAACGACGTTCTCGTCGAGGGTCGCAAGTTGTGCGGAATCCTCGCCGAGGTCGGTACGACAGGCAAGAACCCGACCGTCGTCGTCGGCATCGGTCTCAACGTGTCGCTCACCGAGGACGAACTACCTGTCCCCGAGGCGACGTCGCTGGTTCTCGCGGGTGCCGAGGTCAGCGATCGGACCACCCTCGTCCGTGCGTTGCTGCGAGAGTTTGCAAGCAGATTCACCGCGTGGGAGTCGGCAGGGTGGGCGACGGGCGAGTTGGCGGATGCCTACCGCGAGCGTTGCGCGACGATCGGTGCGCAGGTGCGTGCCGAACTTCCCGGCGGCGACCGGATCGAAGGCACCGCAACGGATGTCGACGCCAACGGCCGGCTGATCATCGACGGGCGTGCGGTGTCTGCGGGAGATGTGACGCATCTGCGTCCCCTCGAGTAGTGTCCCGGCCATGGGATATCCCGATGATGCGCTTGCGGGGGACGAGCAACTCCTGCTCCACCGCCATCCGCACTGGAAGATGCTGTTCCTTCCCGCGCTGACCTTCATCGTCGCGACTGCTCTTGCCGGGTTTCTGCTCGGCCTCGTCCAGAACGAACTGACCGGCACCGCGCAGACGGCGGCCTTGATCGCGATCGCGGTGGTGTGGGTCGGTATCCTCTGCTGGCGTACCCTCCCGCCGCTGTTGCGTTGGCGGACAACGCATTTCATCGTCACCGACCGACGTGTGCTGATTCGACACGGCATCCTCACCCACACCGGTATCGACATCCCGATGGGCCGAATCTCCAACGTGCAGTTCCGTCACGGACTCTTCGACCGCATGCTCGGCACCGGGACACTGATCATCGGATCGGCATCGGAGGATCCACTCGAATTCGACGACATCCCCAAGGTCGAGAGCGTGCACTCGCTGCTGTACCACCAGGTTTTCGACGCTTCCAACATCTATCGAGGATCGGACCGGGCGTCCGACCGCGACCGCTCGCGCGACTTCGACGACGATCCGGGCTCAGAATTCGGCGGCGATCGCGACGATCGGCGCCGCCGGTAGCGATGCGCCGTACCCTGGTCGGGTGACTGCAGTTCTATTGGCCGAAGACGACGAGGCTATCGCCGCGCCGCTGTCCCGCGCGCTCGGTCGTGAGGGGTACACGGTCACCGTTGCCGCAACCGGTCCCGAGATACTCGAGCTTGCTCTCGAAGGCTCTCACGATCTCCTGATCCTCGATCTCGGCCTACCGGGTATGGACGGTCTCGAGGTGTGCCGTCAGGTTCGGATCCGCGGCTCCGACCTCGCCGTGCTCATGCTCACCGCACGAACCGACGAAGTCGACTTCGTCGTCGGTCTCGATGCCGGTGCCGACGACTACGTCGGCAAGCCGTTCCGCCTCGCCGAGCTGATGGCCCGCGTTCGCGCACTGCTGCGACGCAGTGGCGGGATCGAAGACGCGGTCGTCGAGGTCCGTGGCATCCGACTCGAACCCGCCGCGCGCCGAGTGTTGTGCAACGGTGCCGAGATCGCGCTTGCCAACAAAGAGTACGAGCTACTCAAGGTCTTGCTCGACCGCGCGGGTCAGGTGGTCTCACGCGACACCATCCTCCGCGAAGTCTGGGGTGACGTCGATCTGCGTGGTTCGAAAACGCTCGACATGCACATGTCCTGGTTGCGCCGAAAGATCGGCGACGAGGGTCCGGTTGCCGAACGCAGAATTGCGACGGTCCGCGGGGTCGGGTTCCGGCTGAACACGGACTGACGTGCGGCGCCGAATACTGCTGTCGATCCTCGCTGTGGTGACCTTCACCACGCTCGTACTCGGCATTCCGCTGATGTACACGGCCTGGCTCTGGGTCGAAGACATCACCCGCAACGACCTGCAGTCGCGTCTGGACCGGATCGCGGCCGAGATCATCGCCCAGGAGGGCGAGGCAGGCATGGTCAGCGGGCCGCTCGACACCAGTTCGGTGCGGTTGCTCGTTCCCGACGGCGGGCTACTGGTCATCGTGTATCCGACCCCGCAGGACAGCGCATCCCGCGCCGACATCGGCGCCCGAACCGTCGAACACGCGCTGGTCGAATCGTTGTCGATGGGCACGTCCGGCTCGTTGCGGCTCGAGGTGCCCTCCGACGAGATGCGGGAACGGCAGAAGCAGGCGGTCGGGGCGGTCGGACTCGTCGTCATCGCGTCGATGGCGGCGGGCACGGCGGTCGCCGTGATCACCGCGAGGCGTCTAGCCGATCCGCTTCGCGACGTCGCCGCGCGGGCCGCTCGGCTGGCAGAAGGCGACTTCCGGCCCGACCCACGCCGCCACGGTATTCCGGAACTCGACAGGGTGTCCGACGTGCTGGACTCGGCGACTGTGGAAATTGCTATCCGGCTGCAGCGCGAACGCGCGCTCGTTGCCGACGTGTCGCATCAGTTGCGCAGCAGGCTGACAGCGGTCCGGCTGCGGCTCGACGAACTCTCCGTGCACGCCGATCCCGCCGTCGTCGACGAGGCGGAGGAGGCGATGGCGCAGGTGGACCGCCTGACCATTGCGATAGACGACCTGGTCAGGGCGTCGCGAGTCGAGGGAGCCGTGAGCGGCGTCGCGTTGTCGGTCGTTGACGAACTGTCGACGGTCATCGCCGAATGGCAGCGACCGTTCGAAGATGCCGGACGCTCCCTGCGGCTCGGCGGTGACGCGGCGTTGCGTGCACCGGTGACGGGTTCGAGGCTGCGCGAGGCGGTCACCGTGCTCGTCGACAACGCACTGGTGCACGGGGGCGGGGTGTGCACGGTCTCGGTCCGGATGGTGCGAGGCGTCGGGGACAGGGAACCGAGCGTGTGCGTCGAAGTCGCCGACGAAGGACGCGGTGTGAGCAACGACCTTGCGCCGCACATCTTCGACCGTGGATTCTCGGGCGCTGGATCGACCGGAGTAGGCCTCGCGCTGGCGCGCGCACTCGTCGAGGCGGATGGCGGCAGATTGGAACTGCAGCGTCGTAGCCCTGCCTTGTTCGCGTTGTTCCTCGCCGCCGTCGAGAACGTCGTGGAGCCGCAGCGAGAGCCCGTCGGCGAACCGCGTTAGACCCGACTCGCTAGCCTCGCGCTTTCACGCTAATTCGGCAGAGGACTGTGTCGCAGACAAAGAATGGTG